>JASLZV010000236.1 GCA_030754715.1 Phycisphaerae bacterium | reverse complement strand
ATTCTTTGACATACGACCCGAGCATTTTTAAAAACGATTTGAAGAAGTTATTAAATTACCCAAAGACACTGTTCCAATTTATTCTTTCCAATAATAGAAAAAACCAAAACAAGTTGATGCAATAATAGGGGATATAATGTAAAAAGGAAAAACATTATTCTCAAGAAAGAAGAAAAAGTCCAGTGCGTTGTATTGTCCGTTGACGAAGAGAAGATGCGCGTGTCGCTGGGCCTCAAGCAACTCTCCGAGGATCCCTGGCTGCGAATTATCCCTGAGAACTACTTGGCTGGGCAGATTGTGCGCGGCAAAGTCACCAAGATCACCAACTTCGGCGTCTTTGTGGAATTGGAGGATGAACTTGAGGGCCTCTTGCACATCTCGGAACTGGCTGACCACAAAGTGGAGACGCCGCAGGAGGTGGTCAAGATCGACGACGAGATAGAGGTCAAAATACTCCGCGTAGACGGGGAGGAGCGCAAGATCGGGCTGAGCCTCAAGCGGGCCCAATGGGCGGCCGAGGACGCCGGGGAGGGTGATGGGGGACAAGAGCCTGTCCAGCGTCGCGGCGGCCTGGCCGGCGACGCTGGACTGTTGGGTGAACTGGATCAACGGTTCATCGATCCTGTCCGGCCGCAGGACGAAGGCCCCCAGGGATCTGAGGCCGGCGAGCAAGGTGAAGGCGACCAAGGCGATCAGAACCAGGATGCGTGACTTGTGGTCCAGAGGTGATGATCGGGCCGACTGGGATCGTAGCGAGACCTGTTCGTTCGATGCCTGACTGCTTATCATCGCAAGTCACCCTTGAACCTTCGGACGACTAGGCAGCCCTGCAGCGTAGCCCCGGGACCACGTGGACGCGCCGTTGCGTGTGGACTTGTGGATTGGAGCAACCAAGATGCTTACCAAAGAGCGGCTGAAGGGCATATGGGTAGCCGTTCCGACCGAGTGGGACAACGAGGGCAATTTCGACGAGAAGACGTTCCGCGATGAGGTGGCGACGCAGGAGCGCGAATACCTCGAATACATGGGCTGGGATGTCCGGACGGGCGAGCCCGAGGCGAAGACGATCGAGCGACTCGGACTGGATTTCGTGACAAGGGAACTATCAAAGGGAAAAGGAGGATAAGGAGAATAGTCTCTTCTTGTCTTGGCTCATTATTGAGTTTTACACGGATAATGAACCGGCAGGATGTGCACCGTCGTGTCGTGCACACGGAATCGGTTTATGTGCGCACGCAAGTAGCTGCGTGCACACTTTCTCGGGTAGGAGTTTGTTCCAGCAGGGAGAAACGCTTGCCCACGGTGATGAAAATCTGCTTGGTAATCCCAGACCACGTACCGGCAATACAAACCAGGGTTCCAGAGGGATGTTACCATGAGAATCCGTGAATGTTCCTCCCCACCACGGCGGGCCTTTGACATGGCAGACGAACTGCGGATCGGCGTGGCCAGGGCCGCCATGGTGGCTGCGGGTGTGCTGGGTCTGTTCGTCTCCGCCAGCGGGAGCCAAAACAACTCGCCGCCCGTGCCCAAAGCCACCACCGCGCCGGCGGCTGAGCCAAAGCCCGCCCCCGATCAGCCTGCGCCGAGGCCGGTCCAACTGGATCTGAAGAACCGCCGGGTCATCGTCCACGCGCGGGTCTGCCAGCAGGAGGACCCGGTGCACAAGGGTCCGCTTCCGCTGGAGTTTCTGGTCTGCCGGAAGGGAACCAAGGAACACGAAAGCATCTTGCACACCGCAGCCAAGCCGTCCGACATTCATGCGGCCCTGCTGGCGATGGGGCTTACCCAGGGCAAGCCTGCCCGCTGGTCGGCGGCTGAGGGGGTGACTCGCATTCTGCCGCCCCAGGGGCCCGAACTGAATATCACGCTGCGATGGGCCGACGAGAACGGAGAGATCCACACCGCGCAGGCGGGTTCATGGCTGAAGGCGGTGAGCAAGCAGAACACCGCATTGCCCAAGAAGTGGGTGTTCGTCGGGTCGGCCATCCTGGGCGATAATCGGTACGCCGCGGATTTAAATGGCGAGATCATTTCGGTGGCCAACTTCGCCACCTCGGTGATCGATGTGCCGTTCCAGAGCAGTGCCAAAAACGCGCTGTTGGAGTATGTGGCCAATTTTGAGGCGATCCCGCCGCTTGGAACGGAAGTGAAGGTGATTATTTTGCCGCCGGCGAGGTCGGCCAAGTCGCCCCACGCGCGAGCGATGCTGGAGATCGACCGGTTCGGGCGATTGCGGATCGACGGAGCGGCGGTCTCGGCTGCGAAATTACGGCAGTGGACCGGGGCGTTTGCGGCTGAGCATCCCATGGCCATGGTTGTGATACGCGCCGAGGCGCGAACGATTGTGCACGACATCGAGCGGGCGAGCGAGGAGTTGAGCCTGGCCGGAATCCGGGAGATCCATAAACAGCGGCTGACGACTAGTGAGCCGGTCCTGCCGCGAAACCGCCGTGGGATCCGCGATGACCTCAAGCAAAGGACCCTGGACCTTACCGAGGCCGACCGCCTGCTGAAGGATCCGGTTGACGAGGCCCGGGCCGTGCTGAGGCAAATTGAGAAGGAACTGGGTGAGATGGAGCGGTTGAGGGTCCTGTGGGCCGATTACGCCGCTCAACTGCGTGAGGTACTGACGAAGCCCCAAGCCGTCACCCGACCGGCGGACAAGCAAGGGACGTAAATGTGCGAGAAATCGAGCATCCCTGCTTTTTCCCCTGTTGGCGTTTCTACTTCTCCGCTGTTTATGTCAACCAAAGGTAGGAACCGGCCGGCGATCCATGGCTACAACGATTGATCATCGACCAATGAACCCAAACACTGATACACCGTTCAACGTCTTCAAGGGGTTATTCTATTCGCTGGGGGGGGCGATTCTGCTGTCGACTACTTGGGTAATCGGCAAGTATGCGATGGACGGGTTCAACGTCGAGACCTTCGTGGTAGTGTGGATGTCGTCGGCAGCTGCCGGTGCTCTGGTGATTATCGTTGTTACCGGCCAGACGGCACGGTTGGCCTTGCCCGGGAACGCCGTGAGTGGGATTCTGTTGTTGGGCTTGGCCACCGGTGCAGGCATGATTACCGGATGGGCGGGACTCAAACGACTGGACCCTTCTTTCTCCGCTTTCATCTGGCGTTTGCTGCCCGTACTGGGAATCCTGTTCGGCGTGATCTTCTTGCGGGAAAAAATGACGACCCTCGAACTCCTGCCCATGGCAGTCATGTTCGTGGGAGGATGCCTCGGTACCATCGGAAGATGGCACATTGTAGGCACAGGAGTTGTCCTGACACTGTTTGCCTGCTGTGCCTCGGCTGTGCAACTGCTGATCGCGAAAATCAAGGTAACCCAGGTACATCCCACCATCATGGTCTTTTATCGCAACGGCATAGCGGCAGTTCTAATGGGCGCTTGGATGATCCTTACCGGTAAGGCGGAACTGCACGTCGATTGGTCTTATTGGCTTGCTACTATATTGGGGGCATTCATCGGACCGTGTGCGGGCTTCATCCTGACCTTCCGTTCTTACCACTACTGGGAACTTTCACGCGCCAGTATGGTAATGACGATGCAGCCGCTGTTCGTCCTACCCCTGGCATACCTGTTCCTCGACAAGTTGCCTGATCCCAAGGAACTCCTTGGCGGATCGATTATCCTTGTAGGTGCCTTCTGGTTGGCGTACATCCACCTGCGCAAAAAGAACAAGGGGCATATCGCCGCATCGGGCTGACACGCTGGCCGGGCGGAAACCAAGCCCTATGGGCGTCCCGGGCGAACAACCGGGTATACCCCCGAAGGCATGTGTATTAGAATCACGCCATGCTGACGTTGCGGA
>JASLZV010000235.1 GCA_030754715.1 Phycisphaerae bacterium | reverse complement strand
TCGTCTTGAGTCGGCGGATTTTCTCGGCCACCTCCGGGGGCATGTCGGTGCCTTCGGTGGCTCTGGCTTGTCCTTCCCGACCGGCCAGTTCCGGCATGATCGCCAGCATGGATTGCAGGGCATTTATGATGCTATCCTGCGTGGCGGCGAGTTTGTGACAGGCCCCGAACCGCTCGGACAGGGCCCCGAGGTCCGTCAGAACCTGGGCCTGGTCGATGGCCGCCTTGGCTTCGTTAGCTGACAACTGTGCCAACTCCTGCCGAATGACCAACATGTCCTGGTCGAACTTGTGGTTGGTCAGCAGCCACAGCACGCCGTTGCGGACGGCCTTTTGCCCGACCAGGATCTCCACGCCGGTGTCGCGGATTTGCCCCAGTTTGGTGTGTTTGGTCCAGCAGATAGCCGTGCTGACCCGCTGGATCAACTGCAATTCCAGAATGGCCAGCAGTTTCTTGCGGAGTTGTTCGTAACGTTTGGCCGCTTCGGCTGCCAGGCCAACCGCGTCTTGCACGGTGATCTTGAACGTTCGCGACCGGGAGGATTGCGAGCCCAGGCCAAGAGCGGGGAGTTGGCGGTTGTCGGTGGCCGTAGCATGGTACTCGATCACCACCGAACCGTCGTCCGGCAGGTTGGGGTCCACGGTGTATTCGTACTCGATGATCGTTTCGGTCGCGCCGACCGGATTGCGGACCAATACGCTCGCCGGGTGGACTTTTGCCGTCCCGGCTAACAGTGTCACGTTGGCTAGGCCGAACTTGTCGGACGCCTTGATCTTCATCCGAACCTTGTCACCAGGCGCTACGGTCAGGTCGCGGGCCGGCAGCAGGAAGTTCACCCGCGGCGGCGCGTCGGGCATCGTGCGGATGGGGTAATAACCGTCAAGGAGTCTTTCCGTTCCTGCTGCGGCTGCCTGCGCCGCGCCGACTTGATCGCCACTGCCAAGGTCGGGCAGGCGCTGGATCACCCGCCCGGATTCATCCCGCATAGCCAAGCGGTATCCGCCGTCGGCCTGTACTAGCAACTCGGCTGCGAATGTCTTGCGGTCTTCGGAGGCGGCCATCGCGCGCGATGGTTCGTCCTTCACTTCCAGGGCTGCCTGCGGCACGCCGCGCGACAAGCGAAGCGTCAGGACAACGTTGGAGCCTGTGGGGGCCTCGATATTTCCACCACTGCCGGTAACCGTCTGTGGCTTGAGGTGCGTGTAGGAGGGATAAGTGTAGGTCAGGTCGAGGGCCTTCAGATCGATGCGGCGGATGACGGTCAAGCGATAGTAAGGCTTGTTTTCCGGCCAGTGGTTTTCGCCGATCACCACTGCGTATCGGAGGGTCTGTTCGACCGGCCCCAAGTCGCAGGTGAACGTGCCATCCTTGCCGCCCAGCATGCCGAGGACGGAATCCCGCCCTGCGACCAGCACGCGAGGGTTGAGTTTGCCTAACTGTCTTGCCGTCTCGCCGGCGCGCATGTCGGGCAGGTGGACCACCACGCGGATCGGACGTCCGGCGAAGATTGTGGCGTCGCCGGGGGTGATCCTGACCCCGCGCATCGTGTTGGCGTATGGCACGTATTTCCATGGCGTCAGGGCGGCCAGCACCCCGCGCCGAAACGGACCGGGCTGGGCGATGCCGACCGCGGCCGCAGCCATGCCGGCCACCGCCGCCACAATCCACCAGCGCGCCAGCCAGCGCAGCGACACGCTGCGGTACAGGTCGTCGCTTCGCGTCCGCGACATGCGGACAGTCTCGTCGATAGCCTTTTGAACCAGTTCGCCGCTGACCTGATGGCAGTCGTCGGCCAGCAGCACCGCGTTGATGAGATTGTTGCGCAGTCGGCCGGTGGACTGCTCAACGAACCTTGCGGTCTGAGCGGGGTTCTGCCGCCAGATCGCCGCTCGCGCCAGCAGGGCTGTGGCCGCCAGTACCCACAGCCCCAGGCAGAGACCCCACAATGCCCAGCGAAGTACCGCCGGCGGCTGGTCCGGCCAGTAGCCGCCCGCCAGCGTGGCAGTCACCAGCGAAGCGGACACCAACGATATCAGCATGGCCAGATATGTCACCATGCGAATGATCCGACGGCGAAGATGCACTTGTCGCAGGCAGCGGAGGATTTCCTCGACACCCCGGTAGCGTGGAAAGGTCGTCATGGTGTGGACCTCTGGGTTCCGCTCTATTATACCCATATCGACACACAGGCGTACTGTGATTGCACATACAATTAAACACAAAAACTGCGGACGTATGACAGAAGGACGGGGGCCAAGTGATTGACAGGTAGCGGACGGCCTTGAGGCAATCCGGCGTGCCGGTGTTTTGGTCTCGTCGGCAATCCTGTCGGCCGGTTATTTCTCGAACGCCTTCTTGTACCAGGCGTGGATCTCTTCGTCGCTGATGGCGGTAGTTCGCCCCTCTTCGTATTCCTTGTCCACCCGGCTACGGATGGCCGACAGGCGCGGGTTGTCCTTGGCTACGTTGAGGTCGTAGTTGATCTCGATCCAGTGTTTGATGCCGGCGGCCCCGGACTTGTCGGTAATTGCCACTCCCACGGGACGATTGAGAATCTTCATTGTGTCGAAACAACTGTAGATCTCTTTGCTCTTGAGCAGCCCGTCGGCGTGGATGCCGGCGCGGGTGGTGTTGAAGTCGCGCCCGACCAGCGGGTAATTGTGTGGGATCTCGTAGCCGATTTCGTTGGTGAAGTACCTGGCGATCTCGGTGATTACCGGATAGCAGACCTTTGGATGCATCCCACTGAGTTGGGCGGCCTCTATGACCATGGCCTCCAGCGGCGTGTTGCCCGTCCGCTCGCCGATGCCCAGCAGGCTGGCATTGCAACCGGCGCAGCCATACAGCCAGGCCGTCACCGGGTTGGCCAACACCTTGTGGAAGTCGTTGTGCCCGTGCCATTCCAGCAGTTCGCCCGGTACGCCGGCGTCCTCGATCATTCCGCGGACCAGTTTCGGTACCGACCGTGGCAGTTTCGCCTGAGCCCACGGAACACCGTAGCCCATGGTGTCGCACAGGCGGATCTTGATGTCCGTTCCGAAGGCGCTTCGCAGTTTCATTAACTCAATCGCGAACGGCACGACAAAACCGTAGAAGTCCGCGCGGGTGATATCCTCCATGTGACACCGCGGGCGGATGCCCTCGTCCATCGCCGCTCGGACGACTTCCAGGTACTGCTCCATCGCCTGCTTGCGGGTCTTCTTCAGTTTCAGAAAGATGTGATAGTCGCTGCAACTGGTCAGGATTCCCGTTTCGGCCAGGTTCATCTCCTTGACCAGTTTGAAGTCGCCTCTGGCTGCGCGGATCCAGCCGGTGACTTTGGGGTATTCCCGGTCCAGTCCGAGGCATTTTTCGACGGCCTGGCGATCCTTCTTGGAATAGATGAAGAACTCGCTCTCGCGGATCAGGCCCGCTCCGCCGTCCAGCTTGCTCTCGAGTTCGTACAGATCGACGATCTGCTTGACGGTGTAGGGCGGGCGGGCCTGCTGACCGTCGCGGAACGTTGTGTCGGTAACCCAGAATTCCTTAGCCGGCGCCGGCGATGTCGCGGCGTCTTCGAACTCCACCCGCGGCAGTTCGGTGTAAGGGAACACGCCGCGATAGAGATTCGGCTCTTTGACATTCTGCAGCCTATGCTCAGCCTTTGACCCCAAAGTACACTTCTCCTTTCCGTGGTTAAGGCCCCCATGATAGCGACCGCCCGAGGCGTTTTCAATGGTTTCAGCCTTTTTGCCACGTTTCGATACAGACCCCCACACCTTTGGGCGCAAAGTGGGTGACCTGCCCCCAATTTATGTACCAACTTGAATGAGAGTCAGGCCAATGCATTCGCCG
>JASLZV010000234.1 GCA_030754715.1 Phycisphaerae bacterium | reverse complement strand
CGTCCCCAAAAACCGCCTTGACCGCCTGGGTCTCCACCTGGTCGTTCTGCTGGGTGGCCGTCCCGTGCGCGGAGATGTAGTCAATCGCGGCGGGGCTTACCCCGGCGTCGTCCAGGGCGACCTGCATGGCGGTGGCGGCCCCGTTGCCCTGCGGATCCTGGTCGGTTATGCGGAACGCGTCGGCGCTGGCGCCGTACCCGATGATCTCGGCCAGGATATTCGCCCGGCGCGCCTTTGCCTTTTCGTAGTCTTCCAGAATCAGAACGCTGGCCCCTTCGCCAAGGACGAACCCGTCGCGGGTCAGGTCGAAGGGTCGAGAGGCGCTAGCGATATCATCGTTGCGCGTGGAAAGGGCCGTCAGGCGGATAAAACCCGTCATGCCCAGAGGGTGGATCATGCTGTGGGCTCCGCCGGTAATCACGGCGTCCGCCTCCCCGTGGCGGATCATCCGCGATCCCTCGCCGATGGCTTGCGTGCTGGCCGCGCAGGCCGTCAGAACGTTGATTGCCGGACCGCGAGCGCCGAACTCAGTCGCCAGGTGCGATACCACCATGTGCGACTCCTGCTCCACTTCGCGGTACAGGTCCATCCGCACGAAGGCCGACTTGGCCCAGCGAGCGGCGTCGACCTTGCTTCCGTCCCAGGCCTCGACCACCAGCGAGATGAAGTTCTCGAAGTCCAGGCTGCCCTCGCCGCTACCGAGGTAGATGCCCAGCCGCTCCCGGTCCAGCCCGTTATGTTCGGCCAGCCCCGACTGTTTCCACGCCTGTACCGCTGCACCCAGCGCGAACCGGCAGTGCCGCCCGGCGTGTCGGTGTCGGTGGGCGTTGTCAACCTGCCTGGCCATGTCGTAGCCGGTCACCTGGGCCGAGAACGCAGCCGGAAACGTGCCGGCGTCGAACACCTTAGTTGCCCTGGCGCCGCTGCGGCCCCTCAGTATCGCCTGCCAGGTGCTCTCGACGTCGTGGGCCAGCGGGTTGACCGTGCCCATTCCAGTGATGGCGACTCGGTTGGTGTTCATGGTTCGTATCGTTTCAGTACGCACGCGGCGCTTAGCCCACCTACGGAAAACGCCCCGACGATCGCATAACGAATGTGTGTCTCGCGCGGCTCGGAGGCCAGGTTCAGCGTGCAGCCGTCGAAGGGCGTCTCAAAATTCGACGTTGGAGGTACGGTCTGTTTGTGCAGGGCCAACGCTGTAGCCACCAGTGTCGCGCCGGATTGCCCGGCGAACAGCGAACCAATCCCGCCGGTGAAGGCCGCGGCGGGAATGTTTTCCACCTGCTGTCCGAAGGTCGTCCCCCAGGCGATCGCCTCGCAGCGGTCTTCCTCGGCCACACCCGTACCGTGGGCCGCGATCATGTCGATGTCCTGCGGTAGAATTCCCGCGTCGGCGAGGGCCTTTTTGGCTGCCAGATTCAGCCCCCCGTCCGTCGCATTCGTCACGTTGATGCCGTCGGGGTCGCAGGCCGCACCGAATCCGACCAGTTCGGCGTAGATCTTGGCCCTGCGGCCTTGGGCGCGGTCCATGTCCTCCAAGATCAGCAGCCCACCGCCTTCCCCCATCACTGTCCCGCTGTGACGAGCGTCGAAGGGGCGGCAGGCGCTCGGAGGATCATCGTTCCCATTTCGGCACAGGCGATTCAAAAGCGACTGTCGCAGCAGGCCCAGGGGGGTGAGTTTTGCTTCGGCCCCACCGGCGATGACGGCGTCGGCCTCGTTACGACGGATCCATCGACCACCCTCGGCCGCACTGAGCAGCCCGCTGGCGGCCCCGCAGGTGATGCAGTTGCTGGGCCCCCCGGCGCCGTGGATGATCGTCACGTGGCACGAGAGCATGTTGGGCAGGTACTTCAGCAGCCATAGGGGGGTCAGGTTATTCATCCCACCTTGCCCCCAGGAGCGAATGTCAAACTTGCCGTCGGTAACGGAAGTGATGGCCGCCATGCCCAGTTCGTCCAGGTCGCAGCAAATCAGCCCCGCGCCGATGGTGCAGCCGAGCCGGTGCGAGTCAATGGACATCTCTTGGCCGTTGGCGGCACGGGTGGTAATCTGCGCGTCTTTGAACGCCAGGTCGGACGCCGCCACGGCAATTTCGATGTCACGGGACATCACCTTGACGGACTTGCGGTAACTCTTGGGGACGAATTTGTGGGCAGAGAAGTCCTCAATTTGCCCGGCGACTTGGCAGGGAAAATTGACCGGATCAAATCGCTGGATTCTGCGTATGCACTTTCGGCCCTCCCGCAGAGACTGCCAAAATTCCTCTGCGCCGATCCCACCGGCCGTGACCACCCCAAGCCCCGTGATTGCTATGCGGCGGTCAGCCATCGCCACCCTCCAGGAAGGGGGCAACCAATCGCTCGAACTGACTTGTGAAAACGAAATTGTCCTTGGGGAACTTCGCCCCCGCAAGGTTCTGGTCAATATGGGAGAATATCAAGTTGACATGCCCCAGAGGCTTGCCGTTCCGCAGCATCGTCCCGGTGGTTACGGCTGCCTCGGGGGTGATGTTGTCGATTTCGGCCCGGTAGGTGATCTGGTCGCCAGGTACGACTATGTCATTGAACTCCGCGAGGCTGACCTTGGCCAGGATCACCTTTTCCTTGAAGTCGCGGGCCTGGCCTACAAGGACACCTGCCGTCTGGGCCATACCCTCTATCATTAGCGAACAGGGCATGATCGGGAAGGGCCCCCAGTGGTCGTGCAGGTGATCTTCGGCTAGGGAAACGTTCTTGACGGCTACGGCCCGTCTGCCGGGTGTAAACTCCACAAAGCGATCAATCCAAATCCAACGCATGCGATGCTCCGGATAATTGTCGATTGCCAATCGCGGCTGGGACCCTCCATGTCGGCCGGATCGCGCCACAATCGGCAATCGGTGGTTGGCTGCGAATTGTTCGCTCAGCCGCTGATCTTATTACTTACATAGTTTACGATTGTCTGCACTTTGAACAGTTCGGCTAGCTTGTTGATGTCCGGATCCTGCTCAAACTCCTTGAGGTCTGCGTGGGGCATGCGATTCGTCAATTCTACCAGTCCTGTCTCGGTCAACTTGCCATCCTGGACGAACTCCGGATTGTTGACAATGTTGTCCGGGAACAGCTCTCCACGGGGGATCTTGATGTTGAAAGCCTTCTCCAGGCGAAATACGATATCGAGAAAATCGATGGACTCGGCCCCCAGATCGCCCGTCAGGGTGGCCTCCGGCGTGACTTCTTCATCGTCAAGCCCCAGCGCCTCGACCAGCGTTTCCTTCACTTTTGCAAAGACTTCCGTTTCCGTCATCGCCGCAGTCTCCTTTTCACACCGCCGGGGGACGTTCGGCTGCAATGCAAGTTCTACCGTTCCGACCGGTGGAACCTATGTATAAGTGCTTCATCGGCTGATGTCAACGGACAATGGCGGAAAGTTGCCGCCGCGGCTCGGCCGCTGAGCCGGGGGCGCCGCTGCCTTACTTGCCGGCCTGCTGCAGCGCCGCCGGGCCGCCGATCAAATCAAATCGCTTTTTCAACTCTTCCACGATCGCCGTATCCGCCGACGCCAGGTACCCGTGGCGATCGGCAAGGTTGGAGCATCGCAGCCCCAGCCGGGCTGATACCGCCTTCCCCTCGGCCAGAAGGCCCATACCCTTGAACTTGGCGCTGTCGTCGTCAATCGAGATCGCCTCAATGTCGCACCGCAGCGTCATGCCCGGCTGAACGAAGTTGGCATACCGAACGTTCCTCGCCGCCCGCAGCATCACGATGCTTTTGGCGAAGGCCGGCCGTTCCATGGGGTTCTGATCAGGTCACACTTCTGTCCTCTCTTTTTCTTGTCCGGAAGGCTTGGATATTTTTCACCTGTTAATGGCCTGTGGTGCGTCTACG
>JASLZV010000233.1 GCA_030754715.1 Phycisphaerae bacterium | reverse complement strand
TGTGTGTGACGCCTGGCTTAAGGCCCTTGTAAATAAAGCCGTTGCGGCTTTCCAGGATGTACCAGCATTCAGTCTTCAGCGTCGCCTCGTTGCCGATTTTCTCCGCTGCGGTGGCGTCGGGGTGAACCTGGAGCGACAGAATGTCGTTGGCATCCAGGAGTTTCAGCAGTAGAGGGAACCGCCCGTTTTCCAGCGGCCTGGCGCTGCCGAGCAGATCAGGACCGAGGCGATTTGTCAGTTCTGTGAGGGACACCCCGGCCAATGGACCATTAGACACGACGGAGGTCCCCTCAGCCAGGTCGGCCAGTTCCCAACTTTCACCGATTTTTCTGCCGGTTGGCAGGTCGCGACCGAACAGTCGCTCTAGGTTCCTGCCGCCCCAAATCTTTTCCTTGTAGAGCGGCTTGAACTTGTAAGGGTAAATATCCATGACGGAGTCCTCGTGGTCCTGCGGCAATTCTAGCGTCCCGGCCGCCGCCCCGCCAGTGGCCGTGGCAGGTTACATTGTCAGGCAGGGGTGCTGGGCATTACACTACCCAAAATGACGAGAGAGAGGTAGCCGTGCTGGCCGAATTGTCCCCCAAACCACGAAAGGAAAAGCAGATGGCCGAGTGTGAACCAAAACCTACCATTACCTACGACGACTTCACCAAACTGGACATGCGGGTGGCCAAGGTGCTGGAGATCAGTGAGCACCCCAACGCCGACAAGCTCTTGTGCATGAAGATTGATCTGGGCGGAGAAACCCGACAGATCGTCGCCGGCATTAAGGAATATTACGCCCCCGAGGCGATGGTGGGCAGGCAGATTGCCGTAGTGACCAACCTTCAGCCGCGAAAGGTGCGAGGAATAGAATCGAACGGCATGCTGCTGGCGGCCGTTAACAGCGAGGGGGGAAAGATTCGGGACGTAGTGGTGCTGTCTCCCGACCGGGAAGTCCCCAACGGCTCGCCTGTATCGTAGCAGTGGTAGCGGACGGACGGTCATCAGTAATCCGCTCGGATCGCCCCGGTCATCGCTGGGCTATGAGTTGGGTTGCCAATTCGGCGGCGTTGTCACTGGCGGTGGCTGGCGGTGTTACCCGTAGGGGGTGTACGACCTCCATGAGGGCCTGCCTCATTTCAAACAGGCTTCCAGGGTCTTGCATCACGTCCAATACCATCTCACGGACCGCGGCGATACGCCCGTACCACGGCATCAGTTCCGGCACGATACGCCGTCCCGCCAATATGTTTACCAGCGCCAGGTGTGGCGTTCGGAAACCCAGGAACGGTCCTACGAGTTTGTGTCCCAACAGGCTGACCCGATAAAAGATTACCATCGGTACGCCGAAGTAGGCTGCCTCCATGGTTACCGTGCCGCTGACGGCTACCGCGAAGTGGGCTCGGCGCAGGACATGGCGGGTCTTGCCCACCACGACGTCCACGTACTTGGGCAGGCGCCCCTTGCTGGTGGCCTGGACGGCCCGTACGCAGGCGTCGTTGTACACAGTGATGGTAAAGGACGCCCGGCTCCAACGGCGCCGAATCGCACGGGCCACGTCCAGGAGGGCTCGCACGTGACCTCTAATCTCGCTCTTGCGGCTGCCAGGCAACAGAGCCACGTTCCAGGTACCTTCCGACCAGGCCTCGGCCAAGTCGGGTGGGCCATCCAAAGGTTCAAGTGTGTCGAAGAGCGGGTGGCCCACATAGGTGGCGTTGACGCCGCGGTCGCGGAAGAACCGTTCCTCGAATGGAAGGATGCAGGCCACCTGGTCGGTCAGACGTGCAAGTTTGCGTACCCTCCAGGGGGCCCAGGCCCACACCTGCGGCGCAATGTAATACATCACTTTCGCGCCGGCCCGCTTCGAAGCGGCCGCAAGGTGCCAGTTAAGCGCCGGGCTGTCCACCGGTATGTGCAGGTCCGGGCGTATCTGAAAGATCGCCCGCTTGAGACGATGAACCAGTCGAAGGTAATACCCCAGGCGCAGGATCGGCCCACCCAGCATAGCGGCCCTGTGTGTCATGTCGGCCAGGATTTCACAGCCTGCGGCAGCCATCCTGCCCCCCCCTGCCCCGACGAACCTGGCCTGAGGCAGTCGTCGGGTCAAGGCGCGGATCAGGTTGGCAGCGTGCTCGTCCCCGCTGGCCTCGGCGGCGGAGACAAATATCGTAACAGGTCGGTCGATCATTTTTTCTGGCCTCCTACAGCCGAGGCCATTGCATACGTGGCGGTGTGGCTTATGGATATCAGTACTTCGTTGAGGCCGAGTTCCTCGGCGATCTGACGGCACCGTCCGGACAAAGAGACCCTCGGCTGGCCAGACGGTGTGTTGCGAATCTCGATGTCGGTCCAGCGGATGCCTTTTTGCCACCCGACTCCCAGAGCCTTCAAGACCGCCTCCTTTGCCGCAAATCGCCCGCCCAGGTGCTCGGTTTGTCTTTTTTTACCGAGAGAGTATTGCAGTTCGGCGTCGGTAAACACGCGGTGCAGGAACCGCCGACCGTACCGGTCGACGATGGTCTGCAGGCGGGCGCATTCGACCAGGTCAATCCCATGGGCTATGACGTTCATGTTCTCGTGAATTTTTCTTGCTTGGGGGTTTCTGGGGCTGTGCCCAGGACCAACTGCGTTTTAAGTTTCCTTGAGTTTGTACCGATAATCTACTGGGCGCAGCGGTAGTTGATAATCGACTAGCGCCTGGTTTGCAAGTGGCGGGTTATCTACGGGATGAGGACGCAGGCCTTGGCGATCGCGCAGGATAAAGACATAGACCATCGCCGACAGCTTACCCGGCTCAATTCTGAGGCGGAGGCGCTGCGCCGCCAGCTGCGCCGAGCGCAGCGGATGGCTGCGGTGGGCACTATGACCGCAGTGATCGCTCACGAGTTCAATAACATCCTCACGCCCATCATCAACTACGCCCAGTTGGCCAAGAGTAACCCATCCCTGACGGACAAGGCCATCAACCGGGCCGCCGACGGCGGCCTGCGTGCCAGCGCCATCTGCAAGGCCATCCTTGGCATGACGCGAAACGCGTCCTGTCAGGCCGAGCAAGTCAACATCCGCGATCTTTTGTCGGAAACGCTGCAGGTGATGGCCAGAGATCCCAAGAAAGACCGGATCGAAGTGGTCTTGGATATCCCGGACGACATGAGCGTGACGACCCAACGGGTCGAACTGCAGCAGGTGCTGCTGAATCTACTGGCCAATGCCCGGGCGGCCGTCATGGAACATCTGTCTTCCCGTCGCATCGTAGTGTCTGTTGAGCAAAGCCGCGACAGCGTGCACTTCCGGGTGGCCGACACGGGCGTGGGAATATCGCCGAGAAACATCAAGGAGATCTTCAAGCCGTTCTTCACCACCAAGGAGTCCCGCGGTGGCGGCGGCGGCCACGGGCTGGGCCTGTATCTGTGCAAGGAAATCGTGGAATCTATGGGCGGCGAGATCTGTGCCGAAAGCACCATCGGCGAAGGTGCCGTCTTCACCATACGTCTGCCCCTTTGAACGGACTATTGGGGCCTCACCGTCTTTGCCCCATCGGGTGTCCCCCAATTGCACCCCCTTACCTTGTTGACATCTCCCCCTGGAAATGCTACCGTCGGCAACTGTACTTGGTTGGAGTAGGGTATGCGCTCTGTCAGCCGCAAGGAGCATATCATGACAGCACGGGTAATGATTCTGTGGTGTGTGGCAACATTGGCTACCGCCGCACAGGGGCAAACGGGCCGTTCGTCGGACGTGGCGGCGGCCTATCCGTATACCGGCGTTCTGACGACAACGCAGGTCTATGTGCGCGGCGGAGCGGGTGACCGATCCGGACGAAACAACTACTACTACTGCGCAATGCTGGATCGTCCCGATAAGGTCCAGGTCGTCGGCGCCAAGGACGGATGGCTTAGGATCCTTCCACCAAAGGGCTGCTACAGCGTTATCGTG
>JASLZV010000232.1 GCA_030754715.1 Phycisphaerae bacterium | reverse complement strand
TCGCCAAAAAGCACCGCGTTTATCGGCAGCGCCGCGGCGCGGTCAATCCACGCAAGGTTGAACTCCAGAATCCCGTCGAGCAGTTTGTTGGTGAAGTCCTCATCCGAGGCCATGGCTAGGAGGACATTTTCCATGCCGGCCAGCGTCCATGCACGCTCAAAAAGGCTGAAACCCAGTTGAAGGATAAAGAATTGATCGGCGTTTGAAAAATCCTCCCGGGGATCGAGCGTCTCTTTGAGACAGGCCTCCGGGTCCGGGAATTTATAGTCATTGATGCTCTGCGGACTGACGATGGAATTGCTAACAGTGCCCAGATCGCCGTCAGGCGTGTGAATCCACGAAACCCCGAACTGATCTTCCCAGGCGCCGTTTCCCAGGTCTTTGTAGTTGCGGCCGTATCGCCCTACGTCCACAAAACAGTTTCCCACGTTGGCCTCAAAGTCCGATTCGCCGGAGAACTCGATCATCTTTGCAAGCATGCCCTTGTTGAACCAGATGTTGTAGGGGACCTTGTCCGGTTGCTCGTGGCGCAGCGACGTGATAACCCTCGTGCGGTTGTTCATGGTAATCGGCCCCACGGTCACCCGATGTACTTGCAGGATGTGCGTTTCCCGCCGGCCTTCCTGAACGCCACCGCATCGTCGACGATCCGAAAGATGTCGTATTGCGGATGCAGCCCCAACACGGAGGCGGACTTTGTCATGCTGATGGAAAAGTCGTGATATTCGCCCACCTCGAAGTCCACCACGGGCAGATCCAGTTTCTTCGAGACATAGTCGGCCAGGACGTCGTAACTGAACGGCGAGGGCCCGGACACGTTGAACGCCTCGCCGACGGCGGCTGGATTGCCCACGGAAAGCATGATGGACTCGACCACGTCCTTGATACCCACAATCTGGCGGATGCCGGGCTTGCCGCCGGGATGGACGAGTTTGGCCACGCCGTCCAAGTCATTCTCGAAAAACTTTTTCTGCTCCGGCTTCACCGCCCAGTCCTTCCAAATCGGGACGCCGAAGTTCGGTTCCTTGAGCGTGACGTGGGCCAAGATGTCGTCCTCGTCGTGCACCCAGGAAAAACGCAGAACCGTAATCGGAAAGTCGTACTGAATGGCGAACTGCTCGCAGAGCGTCTCCTCCAAGATCTTCGAGAGGGGGTAATACCCAGGATAGCCGGAATGCCGGTGCGTCTCGTCTATGGGGATCGGCTGGGGGTAGTAGTAAATGCCCGCGCGGGCGTCCGAGCCGGCCTGGATGTACTGTTGAATGTGGCCGCATTCCCTGCATGCATCCAGCAGGCGGAACGTGCCTTCCACGTTGGTTCGCATGAACAGTTCGCGGTTCTCCTTAACGTTCGCCAGGTGTATCACGGTGTCCACGTCCCGGAGGATCTCCGGAGCAAGTGCGGGGTCCCTGAGGTCGCCGTGAACCACTTCGACCCCCTTGAGGCCTTTGGCCTCCACGGGCTCTTCAAATTCCAGCGCCCGGACGGAATAGCCGGCCCGGGCGAGTTTGGGCAGGGCGGCGATGCCGATTTTTCCGCTGGCCCCGGTAAGCAGGATGTTCCTGACCTTCATCAGCAAACCTTTCTATTTGCGAGAAAGAAAACGTATTTGTCTCGTGCAATTGGCGACATATTGCGCGGCATGGCGTGTTCGGTCAAGCCGATACGCGTCGGTTCGTCGAGATCGCGGGCGATTGGGCTGTTTCAAGGTCCCGGCCAAAGCGGTGCGATCGGCTTTCGGTCCGGCCGCCGCTAGCCGCCGATGGTCTTTTGCAGGCTTATAATCTGCTCGGCAATTCCTTTTCTGAATCTATTGTAGTCGTCCAAGGTGATGTGGCTGTCCGGCCGCCAATCGCCAAGCATGACATCTCCACCCAGTCTTTTCCGCTCCTGGCGAGACGCATCACTTTCATAGGGATTGATGCTGACTTTGGCGAAGAGAGCCTCAAGAAACCTCTTCGACTCCCGGGCGGCGTTTCGGGCCTTGGGTTCCTTGCGGGCCGTCGCCTTGTCGATTAACTGCTGCAGGGTGTAAACGTACTTGTAGTCGTCAATCCCTTCCCGCCTGCCGATGTGTCCCACGCTGGGAATGGGCCCATCGGCCGCCGGCCACACGTAGTTGAACGTGTAATTGAAGTTTTCGGGATCCTCACGGTACAGACGCCAAAGCGCCTCATAGTCATTTTTGAGGACCACGACCATCGGCCGCTTCATTCTGTGATCGAACTGAATATCGACCAGGCCCCACAGCCAGTTGCCTTTCACCCGCGCTTTCCACGAGAAAATGCCGGCGAAATATCGGTTGAAGGGGAAGTCGCAGACGCGGTTTCCGCAATCGTACATCCAGACCAACTTTCCCTTGTCTCGGCCTTCGGCGACAACGGGCTTGCCGATGCTCGCGGCGCCTACTACCCAGACGTCGTAGAGATCGCCCAGGGCCTTAAGCCCCTTCTCCGATATGGCTGTAACGGTCTTCAACTCGGGGTTGGCCTTCTTTATCGCGGTAAGCCCCTTCTTGGCCACGGCAATCCGCTCATCGTCGCCCGGTTCGTCGTAGGCATACATGAGCAGTTCGGGCCAGTTGTACTTCTTCCTGGCGTCGGCTACCGCTTTTGTGGTAATCGTGCTGCTGAGGGTCATCACCGGGATTCCGCGTGTGATTGCCCCGGCGGCCATGGCGTCGTTCATCGTCGCCGTGAACGGCAGATGCCGAGGGTCGCATTTGTCCAACGTGCCGCCTGGACCGATGCCGCCATAGATCGTGATATTGTTTGTTCCGTACTCGGCCGCGTCCTTGAATATCTTCCTTTGATATTCCAGTGTCCTGAGATCATCAGGCATACGGGCCACGTCGTAGTAGTATCCCCAGCACATCTGGGGCGGGGTGAGTAACTTGATCGGCCAGACCGTCACGTGCAGGGGCACGTTTTTGGCAGGGGCCCCGGCGGCGCTGAACCGCAACAGGCCGGTGTATTTGCCGGCGGCGGCGTCTGACGGCACCTTGACGGTAACCCAGTAGGTGTAGGTCCGCCCGGCGACAAGTTCGCCCGGAAGGTCCGATTCAGCCAGCATCGGCTGCCAGCGGTATTCCTGGCCTTCGCCCTTGTCCGTCCAGTATTTCGTCTCGGTTATAATGCGCAGATCGACGTTCTGGCCGCTTATCGTCCGGCCGCCGGTGGATACAAGGTCGCCGGCGAGGTCGACCTTCACGCCGGTGAGTTTCCTGAACGTTCGGACGCCCAGGACGCAGGGCTCGTATTCGCCGGGCGAAGCAAACACGCGAACCGTATCGGTCACCTGTTTCCCCTGCGGCTTGGTCGACAAATCTCCGCGATGGAGGTAGTTGGTCACAAAAACGACCGCTTTGGGTCCCTTGGCCTCGGCATCCCGGCAAAACACCACCTGCATCATGCACCAGGCCACTATCACCATCAGCGGCCAGATCCTCAGCAACTCGGACCTCAGGGAAACCAAGATCAAGTTATTCCGTGCCATTTTCGGTCTCCTTTTGAATGTCAGGGGCCGGGATAATCCGTCAGTCGTACGACTGAACGTAATGCTTGTGGCGGATTCGCGGCGTGAATGAATACAGTTTGGCCTTTTTCAGATAAAACCGCAGACGGATCGGCCGGGCCTGGATCAAGTGGCAGTCCTTCTGGCCCTTCCATTTCAGAACCTGCCGGACACTGTCGGTGGTGATGGGTATGCAGCCCGTCTTTGAAAAGCCTTCAATCACCACCCCGTCGGCGTCGAGGGCCTCGACAAGAATCGATCCGCCCTTGGCGTTTGCGTTGACCTCAAGCGTGTCGCCGATTGACCTGCCCCCAATTTATGTATCAATCGGAATATCCCAGCCGGTCGCCAAGCATCGCCACCGTCTTGCGCCGACCGGCTGGGCTTACAAGTTTTTTGAGGAGATCT
>JASLZV010000231.1:3682-3922 GCA_030754715.1 Phycisphaerae bacterium | reverse complement strand
GACGGATATCAATGCCAGCATCACCCCGGCCGCCAGCGCCGGCGGCTTATGGAACAACAGCACGGTTGCGAAGCCCAGAACCCCGACGACGATGCCCAGCGACAGCCCCCGCAGCAGTTCGCGCCCCAGCACGCGGCCCCAGTCGTCCAGCGACACCTCCGCCACCGCGAATCCACGGATCATCAGGGCCGCCATCTGCGAGCCGGTGTTGCCCGCGCACGAGTTGATCAGCGGCACAAA
>JASLZV010000231.1:0-3672 GCA_030754715.1 Phycisphaerae bacterium | reverse complement strand
CGGCAGACGCTTCACCAGCATCCGAACGTACGACGTGTTGAAGTACGAACTCTCGATGGCCCCGACGGCCGCCATCTTCTGAACGTCCTCGGTGTTTTCCTCTTCCTGCACGTCCATCGCATCGTCGACGGTCACGATGCCCACCATGACCCCTTGACTGGTGACCACCGGCAGGGCCACCGCGTCGTACTTCTTGAACTCATCGACTGCCGCCTCCTGGTCGTCGTAGGCCTGCAGGGCGGCCACCTGCTTGTCCATCAGGTCGCTGACGGCTGCCGCCGGGTCGGCCAGCACCAACTGTTCCAGCGGCACCTCGTCGAGCAGTTTAGAGTGTTCATCCACCACGTACAGAACGTTAAGGGTCTCTTTCGTCCCGCCGACCTCGCGGATGTGCTCGAAGACCCGCCCGATGGACCATTCAGGGCGGATGGCGACGTATTCGGGGGTCATCAGGCGACCGATGCTGTCGTCGGGATAGTTCAGCAGCCGGCGGGCGACCTCGAGTTGATCGCCGCGCAGCGAAACCAACAGCCGCTGGGCCAACTCGCCGGGCAGTTCCTCCAGCAGTTCGGTACGCTCGTCGGGGGGCATGTCGTTGAGAATGGCTGCAACATTATCTGACGAAAGGGTTTCCAGCAGTTCCTCCTGACGCTCGATGGGCAGGTCGCCGAAGATCTCAGCCGCCCCTGCAGGCGGCAGAAGGCGGAACACAACCGCCAGGTCTTCGCCTTCCAGTTCCGCCAGCAGTTCCGTCAGCAGTTCCGTCAGGTCGTGGACCTCCATTTCGCGGATGGCGGCCTTGATCGCGGCGAAGTTCTTGGCCTCGATCATTTCGTGGATTTCAGGTTGTGAGGTCTGATGCAGCATGACGGAACTCCAGATGCCGCGGAGACGCCAGCAACAACGCGCCGCCGGCGCGTTTCGCCAGTGGCACTTTTGCACCCGGCGCATTTCGCCGTCGGTGCGTGTCGCCGCCGCTGCGTTTTGCCGCCGGCGCGTTTCGCCGCCGATGCGTGTGGACATTTTGCCGGCGCGGCCTTCAAAAGTCAACGCCCGCCAAATAGACGGCCAAAGTTGCCAGCCGGGCGAAATTCCCGGTGTAAAGATTGACCCGGGGGTGTATAATGCCCCGGCTGGATGCGTGGAAGGCCGCTCCCGCCTCGCGGCGGGGGAGGAAAGTCCGAGCACCACTGGGCTGCGGTGGTGGGTAACACCCACCGCCCCGGTTGCCGGCTGGTCCGGCTGACCGGGGTAGGGAAAGTGCCACAGAAAATACACCGCCCCTTCGGGGGTAAGGGTGAAAAGGTGCGGTAAGAGCGCACCGCGGCGTCCGTGAGGCCGCCGGCACGGCAAACCCCGCCGGGTGCAAGGCCAAGCAGCGACGATGGTGTGGCCCAGAACGGTTGAGTCGCGGGTAGGCCGCTTTCCCTACGGGGAAGAGCCCGTCCGCAAGGGCGGGTCCAGATAAATGGTCTTCGCCTCTGTCGCGGTGGCCCGCCGCGACAAGGGAACAGAACTCGGCTTATAACGCATCCGGTCGGGCGTTTGTCAACGTCGCGTCCGAGAGTTTTCATTGCCGGCTGCAAGATGAGACACCAAGCAAGCGGAGCATAGCTCAGCATGGCTAGAGCGCTGCGTTCGGGACGCAGAGGTCGCTGGTTCAAATCCAGTTGCTCCGATTGGCACGGTCGGTTGGAAGGAGGCTGGGTTTGCGCGGTTACGGTGAGTCGGGCGAGTGGTCGGGGTTTTTTCGGGTCGGTGTCAATCTCTCCGAACATGCCGATCCGATCGCCGCAGCGACCAATCTATTCTCTATACGGCGCGCGGGTGTTGATGGCGGCGCAGGCGAGCGGAAAACACTTGTGCGCCGTGCGCGGGGGCGGTATATCCAAGGTGCCCACAGACGGTGATGTATCCGGATAAACCAGGGCAGTGAACAGCCCTGATTGGTATCGATTTTGACGATGCGCACTTGCGAACACCGTGAGTACCGTCTTGTACATTAAGGCTGCATGACCGGCGAGGTTGCCGAGGGTCGCTGCATAGTCGCCGAAGGCCGCCGAAAGTCGGCGAGGGTGGCTTCGTGTCGGCGAAAGTCTGGTAAGGATTTCCGCATGCTTGGACAGATGGAGTTGAACTGGCTCGATTATACGACCATCGGCATCTACGCGATGGTCGTCGTGTCGTTGGGCCTGTGGTTTGCCCGCCAGCAGCATAGTTCTCGCAGCTACTTTGTAGCCGATCGGTCGTTTACCTGGATGCCGATGGCGATCTCGCAACTGGCCAGTCTGTTGTCGGCCGTCAGTTATCTGGGCACGCCCGGGGAAACCTACAACTACGATCTGAAATACATTGTTATGTCTTTTGCGGCCTTGACGGCCATACCGATTGCGATCTATCTGTTTATCGATTTCTTCTATAGACTCAATGTCATTTCCATCTACGAATACCTGGAAAGACGTTTCAATTACGCCACGCGCGTCCTGGGCAGCATCATTTTCATCATTATGCGTGTGGCCTGGATGGCGACCATCGTCAGCGCCACGTCCATATTCGTCCACAAACTCACCGGCATGGCCGCATGGCAGTGTATTGTTCTGACGGCAACGGTCTCGACGATATATACGCTGCTGGGAGGCATGAAGGCCATCGTCTGGACGGATGTCATTCAGTTCATCCTGTTCACCGGCGGGCTGGTAGGGGCGTTGGTTGTCATCGGGCTGCATGACTCGCCGAAGGAAATGGTTGACGTGCTGGTCCAGGACGACAAGTTGAAGTTCCTCGACTTTCGCCTTGATCCGACCCTTCGGATCAACACGTTCGCCGCGATCATGGCGGGCATCGTCGGCGGTCTGGCCAACGTCACCGACCAGGTGAGCATGCAGCGGTACCTGTCCTCCAAAAGCCTTCGCCAGGCGCATAAGGCGCTTTGGGTCAAGCCGCTTTTGGGAATTCCCCTGATATTGATGCTGTTCGGCCTGGGGCTGGCGTTGTACGCTCACTACAACCTGCATCCGGGCATGGCCAAAGGGATCACGAAGGGCGACGAGGCCTTCCCACACTTCATTTTGACTGAGATGCCGCACGGTCTGGCGGGTCTTGTTATCGCCGCGGTGTTTGCCGCGGCCATGTCGAGCATTGACTCGGGCATCCACACGCTCAGCACCGTTACGATCGAAGATTATTACAAACGATTGATCGAACCAGACATGACGGACCGCAAGTGCCTGTTCCTTGCCAGGTGCCTGACGGTTTTCTGGGCGATATTGGTCACGTTTGCGGCCCTTCTTTTCAGCCGGATCGGGTCGATAGTCGAGATGATGAATAAACTTGCATCGCCTTTCTTCGGGTGCGCGGTGGGTATTTTCATTCTGGGCACGGCAACTCGCCGCACGCGCGCCTGGGGCGCCTTTGGGGGCGGTCTTATCGGTTTGGGCCTTATGTCATGGGTCATGCTCTGCATCGGTCGCGTTGACGGCCGGTGGTACATGTTCACCCGCGCCGAGAACGTGGTGAGGATATCGTGGATATGGTATGCGGTCGTGAGTTTTCTGGGGACGGTGATACCGGGTTATGTGATCAGTCTGTTTCTGCCGAAATCGGGTGCGGGTCCGGGGAAATCCAAGGGTCTGAACATCTGGGAACAGGCCGCCAAGACATCCTGAGCCCTGA
>JASLZV010000230.1 GCA_030754715.1 Phycisphaerae bacterium | reverse complement strand
GGTCATCCTGGCCTGGTGCCTCAGTTTCCTGTACTACTCAATAAAAGGGATCATCTACCATGGCGGGGAACTCCCCTGGGCAGGAATGGGCGTCGAAGGCGTTCAGAAGTTCTTCCTCTTTGACTACTGCAACATGTGGCAAGGGTCCGAAGGCACAAAGCCCTGGGCGATGGGAACCCTCAGTCCCGAGATCGTATTCTGCCTGGTGATTGTGTGGGTCGTCATGTTCCTGTGCATTTTTCGGGGGGTGCGGATGGTTTCCAAGGTGGTCATGTGGACCGTTCCGCTGCCCTGGCTGATGCTGCTGATCCTGATGATTCGCGGATTGACCTTGGACGGGGCCGCACAGGGGCTGGCTTATTACCTCAATCCCGACTGGACCCAACTGACGAAGCCAACAACGTGGCGTTTCGCTTTCTCGCAGGTGTTCTTTTCGATGAGCCTTGCCTTCGGCGTGATGATCACCTACGCCAGTTTCCTGCATCGCAAAAGCGATATCAATAACAACGCGATGATCATCGGCTTGGGGGACCTGGGGACAAGTTTCATTGCCGGCATTGCCGTGTTCGCCACATTAGGTGCAATGAGTGTCGCCACAGGATTGGCCGTTCCCAAGGTAATCCCCGGAGAAGGCACGGTGGGTTTGGCCTTCATGGCATTTCCCTACGCCCTGGGGCAGTTACAGGGCTCGGCGTGGTTCGGGGCGGCGTTTTTCATTGCCCTGCTGACTCTGGGGATCGACTCGGCCTTCTCGATCACCGAGAGTGTGCTGGCCAGCATTGTCGATAAAACCGGCTGGAACCGCACCACCACGCTGTGGGGCATGACGTTCATCGGGCTCATTTGTGGGCTGGTGTACTGTTCGCAGGGCGGGCTCACATGGCTGGACAATATCGATGGTTTCATCAACGGCCCGTGGGGCATCGCCCTGCTGGGCCTGCTGGAGTGCGTCGTGCTGGGCTGGATGTTCCGTATCTCGCGGCTGCGGAAGCACGCCAACGAGCGCAGCGACTGGCACCTGGGGCCATGGTGGGACTGGAACATCCGCATCGTCGTTCCGATCGCCCTTTCGGGGCTGTTCGTGTGGAGCCTCTACGATGCGATCACCAGCGACAAAGGATATCTTTTTGACAACAAAGGCGAGTTGATCGTACCGACGCTCGTGTGTCTCATCCTGGCGGCCGCGGCGCCCCTCCTAGCGCTGGCCTTGTCCCTGATCCGGTCTCCCATAGCCGCAAGGCAACAAGACAGCCTGCCCTTTGCCAACCAAGCGCACCGAACAGACTCCTCGGGAAAGGTAGGCTTGGTCATGGCACTGGTAGCACTGGCCACCGTCGTCGTGGTCATCGTAATGACCGTGGGGCTGAAACTCGACATGAACGCCAAGGGCCTGAAAGAGGTCTCGCTCAGCCGAAACGCCAAAGACCTGTTCGTATATCTGACACCCGCCTTGGCGGCTGCCTTGGCAGCCACTGTTCTGGGAAGCATCGCGGTGATCCGGGCCGAAAAGCAGGACACGCAGCCCGCTGTGGCCGCCAGACTTTCCGGCGGGCTGGGAGTGCTAACTCTGGGGGCCGGCGGCGGAATCAGCCTGGCCCTGTGGGTTCTGATTGAAAACATCCAAAGTTCGACCAAGGCCGATGCAGCCGCAGAAATGTCGGCGGTGGCCTACGTAATAATGGGGGTGATGCTGGGACTGCTGATTGTTGGGCTGGCCTGGTGTTTTTACCGCGCCATCAAGGCGGCTGGAGCCGCTGAACAGCAACAGACTAGCGAGGGGGCCGCATAGAGTCCGACACGTACCGGTTCGGCAGGGACTGTGGCGTATGGACTCCTTGTACGACCCGCGCAACCCAGGGAATCCGTGCAATCAGTGTTCTCTTTGGCTCTCTTACGACCTGCGTCGCCTGCCCAATTCGCGGGCAATGTCTCGTTGCTGCTGTCGCTTCTTGATCGCCTCGCGCTTATCGTACCGGCGCCTCCCAACCGCTACGCCAATCTCGCACTTTGCCCAGCCGCGCTTGAAGTACATCACCAGCGGTATCAGCGTCTTGCCCTTCTGTCGCACGTGCGATTCCAGTTTGGCAAGTTGGCTGCGATGCACCAGCAGTTTGCGGTCGCGCAGCGTGTCGTGCTGCATGCCGGGAGCAGCCTGAGGGTACTGCCCAAATGTAGCCCCCACAAGGTACAACTGGCCCTTGTCCAGGCGAGCATGCGCCTCGTCGATCTTGGCGTTTCCGCCTCGGAGGCTCTTGACCTCCGTGCCGGTCAACTGGAGGCCACACTCCAGGACTTCGAGTATTTCAAAGTCCCGCCGCGCTCGGCGATTCACGATCCGGACATCTCGGGTATGCTTCTGCGTCTCTTTTTCTTTGGCCACCACAGCTCACCGGGGACAATCAGGCCGCTCAATCAGGCTTGGAATATAGCCACATATCCCCCGTCGTTCCACTGGGTCGGGTCCACCGCCCCGCGGGGCATGGTAAGTTTTTCGTAGACCACCTCCAGGTGGGGGTTGCGCCGGACAAGATATTCGGCGATCTCGGAGCACTCTTCAGCCTCCAGGCTACAGGTGCTGTACACCAGGCGCCCGCCCGGTTTGACGAACCCCGCGCCCGCCTCGGCGAGGAAACGCTGATCCTTCACCAATCCCGTCAGACACCTCTGGTCAAAGCGGCATCTGGCCTCCACCCGCCGTGCCAGCACGCCCGTGTTGGAGCAGGGGACGTCCGCTAACACCAAGTCGAAGCCGTGGGATTCAAGGCTTCCCAATTTTTCGGCCGGTATCGTGCGGACAATCGAAATCCCCATTCGCTCACAGTTTTCCTCGATGGGTCGCAACTTGTGCGGTAAGTCGGCCGCCACGATTTCGCCGGTGTCGTTCATCAGTTCGGCCATGTGGGTGGTCTTCGTGCCCGGCGCCGCGCAAAGATCCAGCACCCTCACGCCCGGTTTTGGCGCTGCGGCCAAACACACGGCGGTGGCGACGGCATCCTGCGGCTGCATCAATCCCTCAGCGAATGACTTCGACGCCAGCAGGCCAGCCGCGTCATAGACGACAACACTGACACCGTTGCTGTGGCGCCGGGCCTCCACGCCCTCCTGCACCAGTCGGGCCATCATCGCGTCCACCTCGGTCTTGAGCGTGTTTACGCGGACGATCATCGGGGGGCGCGAGTTTGCATACATGGCCAGTTTAGCCACATGTTCGAGTCCGCCGAAGCGGGCAATCCACCGCCGCCCCAGTGGCTCGGGCAGCGAAAACGCCTCGGCCAGATAGGCTGCAGGGTTCCGGCCCGGATCGGCAAAGATCGGCTTTTCGGCCACATAGTAGGCATTGGGGCCGATGGGGATCACCTCGGCCGCCAGGGACGGCGCGCCGGCGGTGGTTTTTTCGTACTGCCGAGCAGCCGTCCGCAGCACCCCATTCACCAGCCCGCTTTGGCGCCTGTGATTGGTGCGGATCACCTGGTTGACGGCCTCATCCACGGCGGCGAAGTCAGGCACACGATCCAGGAACAGGATTTGGTACATCCCCAGACTAATTATGTCCCCCACAGGCCCGGGCAGCCGCCGCCCCGGCCTAGCAAGCAACGATCGAAGCACCGCCCGCAGCAAACCCCTGTGTCGCATTACACCTATCGCCAACTCCCGTGCGAGCGAGCGGTCCTCGCCGGCGACATTATGTTCGGTCGCCAGACGGTCCACGTTGGCAGCCACATTGCCGTGCTTCTCGCGCAATGCCCACAGGGCGATATCTCGTGCGTTCATCCGTTCCTGCTCTTCGCCGCTCATGCTCCGCTCCCGACGAACCGATCCCCTGCTTTCACTCGATAACCATTTATGAAATCCTTGAACGCCATCAGACGTTTGCCCGCGGGCTTCAGCGCCAGGATCCTCACGCGTCCGGCGCCCGTGGCTACGCACAACTG
>JASLZV010000022.1 GCA_030754715.1 Phycisphaerae bacterium | reverse complement strand
GGGTAAAGTGGTGATGATGACGCCGCAGGGCCAACCGCTGACCCAGGCGATATCGCGACAGTTGTCAGGCGAAGAACACCTGGTGCTGCTGGCGGGGCACTACGAAGGCTTTGACGAGCGTATCCGCAGTGGTTTGGCGGATATGGAGATAAGCCTGGGCGACTTTGTGCTCTCCGGCGGAGAGATCGCGGCGATGGCGGTTTGCGACAGTGTTATCCGCCTGCTGCCCGGCGCGCTGGGCAAGGACGAATCGGTCGTGGAAGAGTCGTTCAGCATGGGACTGCTGGAATATCCCCAGTATACCCGGCCCAGGGAGTTCCGCGGCATGGGTGTCCCGGAGGTACTACTCAGTGGCGATCACGAAAGAATCGCTCGGTGGCGAAGGCAACAGGCCGAGTCCAGGACGCGGAAGCGTCGGCCCGGCTTGTGGGAAGCCTACCGGCGAAACAGAAAAAACAGCGGGCAAGAATAATTTGGGAGCGGAAACGTGAGCCAAGAACTGTTGAAAAAGGTCGCCGAGAGCAGCATGAAAGACGAAATTCCGGACTTCCGCGTGGGCGACACCGTCAACGTGTCGGTGCGGATCGTCGAGGGCGAGAAGGAACGCATCCAGATCTTCTCCGGCACGGTGATCGGGCGAAGCGGCTCGGGAACGAGTGAGACGTTGCGCGTCCGCCGCATCGTCAACAACGAAGGCGTGGAGCGCATATTCCCCCTGCACAGTCCCAAGATCGCCAGCATTGAGGTAGTCCGCAGCGGCAAGATTCGCCGGGCGAAACTGTATTACCTCCGCGACCGCGTCGGCAAGGCCACCCGTCCCAAGGAAATACAACGCAAAACACAACGTAAGTCGGTCGAGGCCGAGGAATAGACCGATGTGGCCGTTCGGTCGCCACAAGAACAAACCGCTGGGGCAACGTGGCGAAGACCTTGCGGCCAAGATGCTGAAGAGCAGCGGGCTGAAGATTCTTGCCCGTAACTACCGCTGCCCGGCCGTCAACGCCCACAAGCAACACCACATCAAGAAAGTCGCCGACTACTATCTCTCGCACCATGCGACTGACGGCTACAACACCCGCTGCGACATCGTTTCGGTAATCATCCCCGCCGGCCGATCCGCACAGATCGAACACATCCCCAATGCCTTCTGACCGGAGCAACAGAGGGCCCGGACAGTTCCGCCGCTCTTGCCAAGACGAATACCGACCCATACCATTAGCGTCCCATGAACTTAATCGACACCCACTGCCATCTGGGCGACGCGCGGCTGCGCCGGGACGTCCCGCAGGCGCTGGCCCGCGCCCGCCAGGCCGGGGTGCGGGCCGTTATCTGCGCGGCCGCCAATCTGCGCGAGTCTGAGGCCTCCCTTTCGCTGGCCAGAGACTACGAGGAAGTATTCTGCATGGCCGGGGTCCACCCCCACGATGCGAAGCAAGCCCCGGAGGATTATCTTCAGCAGATCGAACAGCTGACGGCGGCGGCCGAAAACGTAGCTATCGGCGAAATCGGTCTGGACTATCACTACGACCTTTCGCCCCGCAGCGACCAACGGCGAGTCTTCGCCGAGCAACTGGCCCTGGCCGGGCGAATTGACAAGCCCGTCGTGGTCCATACCCGCGAGGCGCTTGACGACACGCTGGCCATCGTGCGGGCCTCCGGCGCGGACGGCCGGCGGATTGTGTTCCATTCGTTCACCGAAGGAAGCGAGTCCGTCCGCCGCGTCCTGGACCTGGGGTCGGCGGTGAGTTTTTCGGGGATCGTCACGTTCAAGAAGATGTGCGAACTTCGCCAAGCCGCCCGGCTTGTACCTGACGACCGCATCCTGATCGAAACCGATTCGCCGTACCTTTCGCCCGAGCCGGTGCGGAAGATGAAAACCAACGAACCGGCCAACCTTACCCACGTAGCCCGCCGCCTGGGTGAGGTGCGAGGCATCCCCGCCGACGCCCTGGCCGAACTGACCACGGCAAACGCGATACGGCTGTTCGCCCTCGACGTTTCGTGAAACGCGGCGGTTTGCTCTCAAGAAGCACTGGTCAACGTCGCCGGGGGCGGATATCCTACCGGCCGGCGTGAAAACCCGGCGGGAGACTCACGGCTTACAATGTCCGATCAAACACCCCAAGCGGACTTCCAACAGCAGGTCGAGTCGTTTCAGAGCGACTACGACGCCATTGCAGGCCAGATCGGCGAGGTCATCGTCGGCCACCAGCAGGCGATCGACGACGTGCTCACGTGCCTGCTGGCCGGCGGCCACGCGCTGCTGGAGGGCGTACCGGGAATCGGCAAGACGCTGCTTGTTCGCACGCTGGCGGCCACCCTGAACATACAGTTCAGGCGCATCCAGTTCACCCCCGACCTGATGCCCGCCGACATCACCGGCACCAACATCGTGGTCACCGACCCATCCGGAAGCAAGCATTTTCGGTTCCAGCCAGGTCCGATCTTCGCCAACCTGATTCTGGCCGACGAGATCAACCGGGCTACGCCCAAGACGCAGTCCGCCGTCCTGGAGGCCATGGGCGAACAGACCGTCAGCGTTTCGCAGACGACGCACCGGTTGCCGAGTCCGTTTCTGGTGCTGGCGACCCAGAACCCGCTGGAGATGGAAGGGACCTACCCGCTGCCGGAGGCCCAACTGGACCGGTTCATGCTGAAAATATTGATCCACTCTCCCCCGCTGGACGAGTTGGTGAGCATTCTCGATCGCACCACCGGCACGCAGAAGCCCCACGCGGAGGTCTCGGCGACGGCCGATCGCATCGGCCAGATGCAACAGACCGTGCGACAGGTAGCCGCGGCCTCGGCGGTATCCCAATACATCGGGCGGATCATCCTGGCCACCAGGGCCACCAGCGACTTTGCCCCCCCGGCAACGCAGAAGTACGTGCGGTACGGGTCTTCGCCTCGCGGGGCCCAGGCGATGCTTCTGGCGGGCAAGGTTCGGGCCCTGCGGATGGGACGGGCCAACGTGGCCTTTGCCGACGTGCGGGTCGCGGCGCCGGCGGTCCTGAGACATCGCCTGATCCTGTCGTTCGAAGGCCAGGCCGACGGGATCACACCCGATGCGATAATCCAAGAAGTGCTTCAAACCGTGCCGGAAGGTGAAAATTGAGGCACGCCAGCCGCGGGCGCGTACCTGTCGGGAGCAGGTCTCAGAGACCCAGCAGCCTCAGCAACTCAAAATACCCCACCGCCAGGACAAACATGATTGCCACCGCGGGGATGATGCGCCGATACACCGGTCCGAACGTCGTGTTGAAGTAGCGATTGGAGACGATGTGGCACAGGTGCAGGGGGCTGAGCATCATTCCCAGGAACCCGCAGGCGTAGGCCAGCACCATGTATGCCGAAGTCGCCCCGCCCCCCGACATTGCACGGACGACCTCAAGGACAATGGGAAAACTCACGCCCACAAATCCCACGGCCAGGCCCGTCACCATGCCGGCGATGAACGGCAAGGCCCCCACCACCAAGATCGGCGCTATCTCCAGGGCCTGTAGCTCCCCTCCAATCCGCCACCCCGCATTCGTTGCCTCCAGCAGTTGCCCGAACACCATCACGCTCAGCACCAGCACAGCCAGGTCGTACAGGGAACGTCCGGCAAAGATCTTCGCCAGTCCGCCGGGGCCAATTCCGTTAAGCCGCGCCGTCCAGACCAGACTGGCGACCAGTGCCACCGTCAGCGGCCCGTATTTGCCCAAGGCCGACAGGTTCTCCCTTGCCTTCAACTGCTCGGCGCCAAACCCCATATGGGCGAACACCAGCCGGGCCACCACGGTTCCTACGGCCCAGACGATCAGGATTATCCAGATGGACGAGGTGCTCCGCAGGAGGCGTCGCTTGGTGTCTTCCGGGGCCGGGGCGCCCGTGGCGCGCAGATCCTGTTGCAGACCGCGGAAAATCACCACCCCGCTGGCGACCATGAACAACCCCAGCGGCAGTTGCTGGGCGATAAACACCTCCAGCGGTCGGGCGGTCCACTCCGCCGCCAGGATCACGCCGGGATACAGCGGCCACCAGTACTCCCAGATGTGGCGATACCAATAGTTGATGGCCGAGAGTCTTCCGCTGCTTTCGTCGCCGCCGGCGGCGGCGGCCTCGACCATCGGGGCCGAAAACAGCGCCCCGCCGGGCATGGGCAGCAGGCCGATCAAGGCCGGCAGCGCCGCCATCGCCACCGCCGGGCGCCGCAAGAACGCCCTGGCCAAAGAGACGATCTGTTCCAACTGCCCTCCGGCCCGCATGCTCTGCGACAGCGCCAGCAGCAAAATGGTGATCACCGCCAGTCCGATGCTGTTGGGGCGTGTTGCCCCCGCCAGCGCCGCCGAACCGATCTGCCCGGCCCCCAGACCAAACAACACCCCCAGCGCGGCTGCACCTGTAAGGATTGCCACACTCAATGGCACCTTGAGCCGCGAGAGAAGCAGGATCAGCCCAAAGGCCGCCAACGTGTAACCCATCGCCGTCATGGGCACGCTTGTACTTTACCTGGCGCGGCGAGTCAAACCCGGCCTCGATAAATAGTTGCGCCGGCGCTTGACAGATCTCGGCAGCGGCGATATATTGCCTCTCCCCACGAGAAGGCGTTTGCCGTCCGCATGGGGCAGCCCGCCGGGAAGGCGGGCAATGGGTCAGCCTGGTCGCGGCCGCTGACTCAGGTTCCGGGCGGCGATACAGCCGCGACACGTAAAGGGCCCGTGCCGAGACGCCCGGCATGAGGGCGATGACGACTGTGCAATCATTAGCAACATTACCCGGTGGTGTAATTGGTAACACAGGAGTTTTTGGTACTCCCGTTCCAGGTTCGAGTCCTGGCCGGGTAGTTTTTTGCGTGGAGCGATGACTACAACCGCCATCATACTGGCTGCGGGCAAAGGCACGCGGATGAATTCGGACCTGCCGAAGGTGCTTCACGAGGTGTGCGGGCGAACGATGCTGGGATACGTGCTGGAGGCGTGCAGCGACGCCGGGTGTGATCGCCTGGTGTGCGTGGTTGGGTACAAGGCGGACATGGTCCGCCGGGCATTCGCCGACAACGACAGTATCGCATGGGTCGAACAGACCCCGCAACTGGGTACGGGACACGCTGTGATGGTCTGCCGCGACGAACTGGCCCGCCTGCGCGGATCGGTGGTGGTGGTTGCCGGCGACGGTCCCCTTATCCGCGGTGCCACGCTGCGAGAGTTGCTCGACAAACACACCGAGTCCGCGGCGGCCTGCACACTGGCTACCTGCATCCTGCCCGACCCGGCCCGGTACGGGCGCATCTGCCGTAATGAGGACGGCGAACTGGTGGGCATTGTCGAATACCTCGACGCCGACGAGGCCCAGCGGAAAAACCATGAAGTGAACGTTTCGCTGTACTGCTTCGACGCGGCGGCACTTCGCGAGGTTCTGGACAAACTGACCAATGACAACGCCAAAGGTGAATACTATCTGACCGACGCGGTGGAATTACTGCGGTCGGCGGGTTGCAAGATCACGGCCGTGCCCGCCGTACCGCCCGAGGAGGTCGTCAGCATAAACACCCTGGACGAGTTGGAGCAGGTTGGGGGCATTCTGGCCGCCCGATCCCACGGTTGCGGGGAGAACAGCGATGGCTAATCTCAGATTGTTCGCCGGGCGGGCCAATCCGCCGCTGGCTCGGAAGATCAGCGATTACCTGGGTATGTCCCTGGGGCAGGTCCGTATCGAGGCGTTCCCCGACGGCGAACTGATGGTCAAACTGGAAGAGGATATCCGTGGAAAGGACGTGTTCATCATCCAGCCTACCTGCCACCCGGTCGAAGGGTCCATGATGGAACTGCTGATTTTCCTTGACTGTGCCCGGCGAGCGTCGGCCAAGCGCATCACGGCCGTGGTGTCCTATTTCGGCTACGCCCGCCAAGACCGCAAGGACGAAGGCCGGACGCCCATCACCGCGAAATTAGCGGCCAACCTGATCGCCGCCGCCGGGGCCAACCGCGTGCTCACGCTGGACTTACACGCGGCACAGATCCAGGGATTTTTCGACATCCCGGTTGACAACCTGATGGCCGAGCCGGTCCTCAGCCAGCACTTTCTTCAGCAGAAGTTGGAGAATCTGGTTCTAGTCAGCCCGGACATCGGCAACGCGAAGCGGGCGCGGGTGTACGCCGAGCGCCTGGGCGGGGACCTGGCAATCATCGACAAGCGGCGGGTCACCAGCGAACGTGTGGAAGTGAGCAACATCATCGGCGACGTAAAAGACAAGACAGTGGTGATGATGGACGACATGGTAACCACGGCCGGTACGTTTTGCAGCGCGGCGGAACTGTGCAAGAAGCGCGGGGCCAAGAGAATCACCATCGGCGCCACACACGCGGTGCTGTGCGACCCGGCCCCCCAGCAGCTCAGGGACGCCCCCATCGATGAAGTAGTCGTGACCGACTCCATTCCCATCAGCCAGGAAAAACTTGATATGATCGGGAAAGTGAAGGTGCTTTCGGTTTCGCGGTTGATGGGTGAGGCGATCCGCCGGATCCACAACGACGAATCAGTAAGCAGTTTGTTTCTGACAGAGGGTAACCACAAATGACAACACACACAGGCGACAAGGCCGGAGAGCAACAATGGCGGTACTGAAAGCAACCGAACGAACGGAGATCGGGACCCGCAAGGTACGCAGCCTGCGGCGCGAAGGTCTGATACCGTGCATTGTTTACGGACACGGCAAGGACGCCGTACCCATCACGTTGAGCCGGCATGACCTGGAGACGGCCATCCACCACGGCGAGCGGCTGCTGGAGATCAAACTGGGCGGTCACAATCAGAACGTCCTGATCAAGGAAGTCCAGCAAGACACGTTCGGGCAGGAGATTCTTCACGTGGACCTGACCCGCGTGAGCCTGGACGAGCGTGTCAGGGTAACGGTCCCGATCGTGCTTCGCGGTACGCCGGCCGGCCTCGACCAGGACGGCGTGCTGCAACAGGCGGCCGCCAATCTCGAGATCGAGTGCCGGGTCAACGCAATCCCCGACGAAATCCGCGTTTCGGTGACGCACCTGAACGTGGGCGATTCCATCCACATGAAGGATCTGGAACTGCCCGAAAGCGCGGTCCTGGTGAGCAACGGCGAGGTGAGGGTCTGCAGCGTTTCGGTGCTGGCGGAAGAAGAGGTAGCCGAAGAGGCCGCCCCGGAAGGCACCGAAGAACCCGAGGTCATCGGGGAGCAGAAGGAAGCAGAAGCACCAGAATCGCCCGCCGAGGACCAGTAGCCCCGGGGCGACTGATGCCGCCTAGGGCGACCAGCACCTTGGACGACCGTGACGACAGTTCGGTGAAGTTGGTGGTGGGCCTGGGCAACCCCGGGCGCCAATACGCCCGGACGCGACACAACGTCGGGTTTAGGGCGGTCCAAGCCGTGGCGCGGCTGTGGGACTGCTCGTCCCCGCGCGGCGCGTTTGGCGGGAAGACGTATGATGCCCGCCCGATGCGCGGCCAGGACCGCTCGAGGCGCGTGGTGCTGCTGCAACCGCATACGTTCATGAACTGCTCCGGGCAGGCGGTCAAGGGCATGGTGTCGTTTTACAAGGCCGACCTTGACGACCTGCTGGTGGTTCTGGACGACATTGCCCTGCCGCTGGGGGCGCTGCGGATGCGGGCGGTCGGGTCGGCCGGCGGGCATAACGGCCTGGCCGACGTGCTGATGCATCTGGGCAGCCAAGAGGTACCCAGGCTCCGAATAGGCGTCGGGGCCCCGCTGGAAAATATGGATGCTGCCGATTTTGTGCTCGGGCCCTTCGGCAGTGACGAAACAGAAATAATTGAAAGGGCCGTCAACCTGGCCGCCCGGGCCGTTGAGGATTGGGTTTTTAGCGGGATAGACTATGTGATGGACAACTACAACCAAAAGGTAGAACCTCAGGATCCGAAGATCCGAGATACTCGACAATAAGAACGGAACCCAAAGATGAGCGAAAACAAGACATACGAAGGAATGTTCCTGGTCGATTCGGGCAAGGACTTCCAAGCCGCCAGCGAACCCATCAACACGGTCCTGGAGCGAAGCGAAACGGAAGTTCTTTCGTTGCGGCCGTGGGAAGAACGCCGCCTGGCGTATCCGATCAGGGGGCAGAAGCGCGGACTGTACGTGCTGGCCTACTTCAAGGCCGACCCGGAGCGGATCGGGCAACTCGAACGTGACTGCCAGTTGAATGAAGATATCCTTCGCGTGCTGATTCTGCGCCGCGACCGGATCACCGACGAGGAGATCCACACCGAGACGCCCACAACCGGCACCAGGTCGAAGCCCCCTACCGGACCCCGGGACGCCCACGAAAAAGATGCGCCCGCAGACACCGAAACCACCGAGGCCAAAACAACCGTCGAGGCCGAAACAATCGCCGAGGCCGAAACAACCGCCGAGGCGGCGGCCTCCGATGCCCAGGCAGACAACCAGGAGCCGGCGGACCGGTCGCAGGCCGGCGCCGAACGGGACAGCGAATCGTCACAAGACACCGGGGCATAGGCGCCGCGGCGCCTGTTAGGCCCGAAGGGGGGCGGGACGAACCTGTCGCCCGGACAATTGCGCAAGGAGCATTACAATGGCCAATTACAACAAGGTAATCCTGGCGGGCAACCTGACGCGCGATCCGCAACTGTCCTACACGCCCTCGCAGACTCCGGTGGTGGATTTCGGGATGGCAATCAACCGGCGATGGCGCGGTCAGGACGGTCAGCAGCGGGAAGAAACCTGCTTCGTGGACTGCCGGAGCTTCGGGCGACAGGCTGAAGTACTCAATCAATACATGAGCAAGGGTCGCCCCATCCTGGTTGAGGGACGATTGAATTTCTCTCAGTGGGAAGGCAAGGACGGACAGAAACGCAGCAAACTTCGCGTGATAGTGGAACAGTTTCAGTTCCTTGGCGCGGGGCGGGCAGGCGGCCAGGGAGCGAGCCAGGCAGCCGGCGACCAGCCAGCCGCACCGCCGGCGACCGAGGCCCCCCAGAACTCCGGGCAAGAGACTCCCCCACCGGAGTTCGACGAGGGCGGCGAGGGTATTCCATTCTAGCCGCCTATGCGGTGGCAACCTGCCGGGACAAGCAGACCCGGCGCCATAACGCAGCCGGTCAATACAGAAAAAGGAAAAAGGTTCCATGGCCAGGAAGAAAAAAATAATGCCCAGAATCGACAAGCCTGTCAAACGCAAGAAAAGGAATCGGTTCCACGAACAGGCCAAGTGCCGCTTCTGCCGCGACAAGATCCAGGAAGTAGACTACAAGGACATTGCCACGCTGAACAAACTCACAACTCAGCAGGGCAAGATTTACTCGATCAAGCGCAGCGGGAACTGCGCCCGCCATCAGCGATCCTGTAGGCAGGCGATCAAGCGGGCCAGGTTCCTGGCCCTGATGCCGTTCGTCGGTTGACGCTTGCTCGTGTTATCCCAGACCCATAGCGAGGTGCGTACATGAAGGTGCTGCTGCGAACAAACGTGCCGGAACTCGGACAAATCGGCGACGTGGTAGAGGTCAAGCCGGGCTACGCGCGGAACTACCTGCTGCCACAGAACCTCGGCGTCGAACCCACCGAGGCGAACCTCAAGACCATCGAGATCGAAAAACGCCGTCACCTGGAAGAACAGGCCAGCCGGCGGGAACAGTTGGAGGCCAAGGCCGTCATGCTCAAGGGCAAGGAAGTCACGATCATCGCCCGCGCCAACGAGGATGGGCATCTGTATGGTTCGATCGGCCCGGCCCAGATCGCCGCCGCCCTGGCCAGCGAAGGCCTCTTCGTCGAGGCAGAGTATATTGCTCTTGACGAACCGATTCAACAGTTGGATAAATATGACGTTACGGTCAGGTTCTCGCCGGAAGTGACCGCCACGATTCACGTGTGGGCCGTTCCGGCCCATAGCGTGGAGGAACCGGACGAGGCCGCGGCCGACGACAACGAACAGCAGGCCGATTCGTAAAGCCGCTTACAGCCGCTGCGGGCGGCTGTGAACAGCGGATAAATTTATACCCGTTTGGCCGGCGGCCAAGCCAGTTGGCCGGGCCCGTGACGGCAGCCAGGGAAGGCGGATGATAAGCGACAGTTCAGGCAATTCGACCGGTGGTGCCCCCCAGCGGGTTCCCCCCCAGTCCATCCCCGCGGAGGCCTGCGTGCTGGGCTCGATGATCCTGGACGCCAACTGCATCGACGTGGTAGTCCAGATTGTCAAGGCAGATCACTTCTACCGCCCCGCGCACGAATCGGTTTTTCAAGTTCTGGTGGAGATGAAGGACCAGGGCCTACCGATCGACCTGCTAACGGTCAAGGAAGAACTGGCCCGCCGCAAGCATTTAGAACAGGTCGGCGGGGTGGAATACCTGGCCGGCTTGGTTACCGGCGTGCCCAACGCCGCCAGCGCCGAATACTACGCCACGATTGTCCGCAACAAGGCCACGCTCCGACAACTCATTGCCGCCGGAACCGATATTATCAACGACGCCTACGACGCACAGGATCCCTCCGAGCAGATCATCGACCGGGCCGAACAACTGGTTTTTGACATTGCCGCCGACCGCGTCGGCGAGCAGGTCCACCACCTCAAGAGCCTGCTGGAGAAAACCTTCGAAACACTCCAGGCGCAGGACGGGAAGTTGATCACGGGCCTGAGCTCCGGCTACGTGCAACTGGACGAGTTGACCAGTGGTTTGCAGCCGAACGAGATGATCATCGTGGCCGCCCGCCCGTCGATGGGCAAGACCAGCCTGCTGCTGAACATCATCGAACACATGGGTGTGCTGGACCGGATTCCCGTGGCGATTTTCACGCTGGAGATGTCCAAGGAGCAACTCACCCAGCGATTTTTAGCCGCCCACGCGCGGTTCGATCTGCGGCGAATGCGGCGGGGGGCGATTTCGGCGGAGGATTGGACGAAACTGCAGATGGCCGCGGACGACCTTCAGCAGGCCCCGATTTACATCGACGACTCGCCGGAATTGACGGTGCTCCAACTGCGTGCCAAGGCCCGCCGCCTCAAAGCCTCCTATGACATTAAGTGCGTGTTCGTCGATTACCTCCAACTGATGAACTACCACGGAAAGGCCAATAACCGGCAGGAGCAGATTGCCGACATGTCGCGCGGCCTCAAGGCACTGGCTCGCGACCTGGAGGTGCCTGTGGTGACGGCGGCGCAGTTGAACCGCGGGCCGGCCGGCAGGCCCACGCACCGCCCCCTTATGAGCGACCTGCGCGAGTCGGGCTCCCTGGAGCAGGATGCCGACGTGGTGGCCCTGCTGCACTGTGAAGACTACTACCACCGGGGCGAACACGATTACACGCCAACCAACACGACCGACTTGATCATCGCCAAGCAGCGCAACGGACCGACTGGCGTGGTGAAACTGCAATTCCTGCCCCACTGCACTCGCTTTGAGCAGGCCGCCGCCACCGACGTGGTCCCATTCTAGGTTGCTTGGGGAACTGTTTGCGCCGTCAATGTGTGCAGATTCCAAACAACCACTCCCAATGGTCCAAAGGCTCGTTTGTCCGGGGATAATTGACTGTCCAGCCGCCTGTACGTACCGTAAGAGGGACACTTTCATAAGAAAGGGCTTACATTGTCTCCGTG
>JASLZV010000229.1:3627-3933 GCA_030754715.1 Phycisphaerae bacterium | reverse complement strand
TGCCGCCGGCGGCCTGCAGGGCCTGGTCAACGTCGCGCCGATTCAGGCCGAGGGGCTTTTCGACCAGGACGTGCTTGCCCGCCTGCAGGGCCATGGCGGCCTGGGGGGCGTGGAGAAAAACCGGAGTGGCCAGATAAACCGCATTGGCCGAGGTCTTCTTCAACGCTTCGCCAAAGTCGGTAAAGACCTCGGCGGCGCCGTATTGTTCGGCGAGTTTGCGGGCGATTGGGGCGGCTAGGTCGCAGACGGCTACCAGCCTGCCCGGCTTGGCAGCAACCAACGCGGGGACGACCCGTTTTTGTGATA
>JASLZV010000229.1:0-3621 GCA_030754715.1 Phycisphaerae bacterium | reverse complement strand
TTTACCGCCCCCCCCCCCCCCCCCCCCCCCCCACCCCCCCCCCCCCCCCGCGCCCCCCCACTTTCCGGCCGCCGCCAGGGCCTGCTCGATCGCCCAGGCAACGTACTTGAGGTCTTCATCGCTCGATTGTGGGAAAACCGGAAGTGACACGACCGATTTACAGATCCTTTCGGTCTTGGGGCAGTTGCTGTTGTCGTATTCGATTTTTCGGGCCACCTCCCAACTCCAGACGGCCGGGTAATGGCAGCCGGTACCGACTTGATATTCCTCCAGCAGGATCTTCCGGAACTCGTCCCGGTCGCAGGCGAGACGGTCGAGGTCCAGCCGGATTACACACAAGTGACAGCCGTGGTTTTCGTCGATTCCGGCGGGCAGGATAACGCCGTCGAGCCCCCGGAGCAGTTCGAGCACTTTGATGAATCGCTTCCGCCGGGCGGCGATAACCCGGTCGGCCTTGGCCAGTTGGCTCACCCCGACAGCGGCCTGAACTTTCGTCATGCGGTAGTTGAACCCCACGCTCACAACGCGAAGTTGCGGCCCATACACGTAGCCGAAGGTTTTCATTTGTCGAACCGTTTCGGCGAAGTCGGCGTCGTTTGTCGTAACCGCCCCGCCCTCTCCGAGTGTGGTTATGTTTTTGTTGGACTGGAAACTATAACAGCAGGCCAGACCCCAGTTGCCGACGGGGCGGCCCTTGTACTTTGCGCAGACCGCGTGGGCGGCGTCGTAGATGATCGAGACGCCGTGACGATGGCTTATGTCATCGAATGCCTCGACGTCGCAGGCGGACCCGGCGAAGTGAACCGGGATAACGGCCTTGGTGCGACTGGTAATCTTGGCCTCGACGGCTTGGGGGTCCAGGCACATCGTCCGCGGATGGACGTCGGCGAAGATCACTTTGGCCCCGCGAGCGGCGGCGCAGATGGCCGAACACACAAATGTCAGGCCCGGTACGATGACTTCGTCGCCGGGTTTGATTCCCACGGCCATCATGCACAAGTCGAGCGCCGTTCCGCAGGAGTTTACGGCAACGGCGTGGGCGGCGCCCTCGTGTGCGGCCAGGGCGTTTTGAAAGTCGGTTTCTTCCGGCAGAGGGAAGAAACTGCCGGCCGGGCGGGCGGCAGATTGCATCACAGCCACGGCCGCGTCGATATCGTCCTGCTCAAAACAGCCGCCCAAGGCCACAAAGGGAACGTTTCGCTTTTGCATCTTGAGTTCTCCGAATCTAGAATCACCTCGCCCGGCTAGAAGATGATCCCCTCCAGAGGGATGAACATTTCGCCCTGATCGGCTATTTCACCCTTTGTGGGCTCGCCGTTTGCGTAGGCCAGAATCCTGCCCAGGATTCTGTCGGCGCTGCCCAGGTCATCGCGGGTCACAAGGATATCTATGTTTTCGCACATCCGTTCGTATGTTTTCTGGTTCGCGCACACCTTGATCGTCGGCGCCACAGGAGAGGCGATCAACGTGCCAATGCCGGTGGTGAATATCAGGAGATTGCCCCCGGCGGCCGCCAGCGACGTGATGCAGGCCAGGTCGCTGTTGGGACCGTCGAGGACGACGAGACCCGGTGTGTCCACCAGCTCGCCAAGTCGTACCACTTTCTGAATTGGTTTCGTGCCGGCCTTGGCGATCCGGTCCAGTGACATTTTTCGCCCGGCTTCGAGGTCCGCGTAGTTGGCTTCGATATCATAGCCGCGTGCCGTGGCGCGTTTTTTGAGATTTTGGGCCATTTCCCTGATTCGCCGATCCGTCTGATCGTCAACCGCCCGGGCGGCCAGGTCTTCGGTTCCCATGTATAGTTCACAGTCCTCGGAGAGCACCACGGAGGCCCCAAGCTCGACCAGGCGATCGGATACGACCCCGACGGCAGGGTTGCATACTTCGTAACTGGTCTTGTCACTGGCCCCGCACTTTGTGCCCAGGATGATGCTTGATACGGGCACCGGTTGGCGTTGCTGCTTCTTGAGTTGGGCGGCGAGCCCCTCCGCGGCCGCCACGCCGGCCTGAACCGAGGCGATCGTTCCGCCGGTCTTCTGGATGTTCAGGAGTTTGGTGGGTCGGCGCGTTTCGGCAACCCGTTTATCCAATTCGTGTTCGTTCGCAGCGGCGCAGCCGAGCGTAACAAACATCGCCGCTCCAACGTTGGGATTGGTCGCAAGTCGATACAGCATCAGGCCCAGACGGTCCTGATCGGGGCCAACGAGGTCGCAGCCCAAAGGCTGAAAGAACGCCGTGGCGCCGTCGACCTGGTCGGCAATCCGCGTTACGATCCGCTGGGCACAGCCGGTGAGCGGCACGACGGCCACCAGGTTGCGAAACCCGACGCTGCCGTCCGATCGAATGTATCCTGTCAGTTCCATTTTGCCGTACTCCTGTGGTGCTTGCGGATAGGGTCAGGTTTTCCTGTAGTTCGCGACAGCCTTGGACAAAAGTTCCTTGGAGAAACTGGAGCAGACGACGGGACGAAGACCCCCCCAGGCGCCCGTGCGACAGATCGAAATCCCACCAATCATGGTCAGCAGGATGAGGGCATCCTTCAGTTCCAGATTGTGGGTTTTGGTGATGAAGTCGGCGTTATGGAACACGGCGCGCCGGGCGGCCTGGTATTCGTCCTTGCCCGAGCAGGCGGTGTGCCAGTGCGTCTTGTCCTCTATCATGAGCCAGTCGGAATGTTTGTGGCCCAGAACGCTCAGCCGCACGGTTACCCGGGCGCCGATTTCGGGCGCCCCGACCACCTCACCGTCCCCCTGGCGGGCGTGGACGTCGCCCAGCGAGAACAGGGCCCCGGGCACCTCGATAGGAATGTACAGGCGGCAGCCGACTTTTACGGCGGGGACGTCCTGATTGCCGCCGACGCGGGAGGCGTCTTGGCTCGGCCGGCCGGCGGGGGCATTGCCAAATGTTCCGATGATCGGATCGGCGGGCAATTCGATTCCATTCGGCAACAGTATGCGGCCGTCGTCGATTCGGACTTCGTAGCAAGTCCACCGGGTAACTTCGTTCTCAACGATAGCGCGATTGGGGCCCACCAGTTGAAAGCCGGACGGATCGAGTTCTATGTTCAAGACGTCCACCACGAGCGTTCCGCCGAGTTCGGCGCCGGCGACGGAAACCGGGCCGGTGAGCGGCCCGCTTTGTCGTTTTTCGGCCCGGTAGTGCAGAAACTGGTCGCCGGTGCGCACCCGGCCGCTGCAGGCGTCGAGCGTCTCAAACGTCACCTCCCGGGGCGGCTCGATCGTAAGGGCGGGAGGGACGTCGCGATCAAAGGCAAAATGCAGGTGGGTCTTGTCGACGATTGTCATGGATTATTCTCCAGGCGGCTGCACGCGCCGTCTCGAAGCCATCAAATGGCTCTTCCACAAAGGCTCATTCTACGCGGATATTCCTCCGGAATCCTGCAGATTTTTTTCAAGGATAAGATGGCAGTCCAGCCGGACAGGACTCATTTCTCCCGTCAATTCGCACCCGTCACGCAAGCGGTTCTCAATCTCATGTTGGATCGGGCGACGAATTTACTATGGGGGGGGGGGGGGTAATCCCGTTGCCTTCCCGCCAGTGAGTCCGGATGGGATTTGCAGGAGGGACACCCGGAAACGTTCTTCTCCGCGGCCACCCGAC
>JASLZV010000228.1 GCA_030754715.1 Phycisphaerae bacterium | reverse complement strand
CCCACCCCCCCGCCCCGGCGGATCAGTTCCCCAGCCACAGCCATGTCGCTGAATTCCACCCGGTGGCCTCCGATCTGCTGGTACTTCTCGTGTCCCTTGCCGGCAAGCAGAACGATATCGCCGGCGGCGGCCAGGTCAATCGCCATTGCGATCGCCTTGCGCCGGTCGGGCTGGACGTCGCACCGCCTCCGGGCGACGATGTCCAGACCGGCCAGGATCTCGTCGATGATCGCCACAGGATCCTCGCTTCGCGGATTGTCGCTGGTGACAATCACATGGTCGGCCAATTGCGCAGCCACGCGCCCCATCCGCTGGCGCTTGCTTCGGTCGCGGTCCCCTCCGCAGCCGAATACCACGATTAGGCACCCCTGCACGACCTGACGAAGGGACGACAACACATTGGCCAGCGCATCGTCGGTGTGGGCATAGTCCACAAACACCTGGTAGGGCGCACGTCCGAGGACGCGCTGGAGCCGTCCGGGCACCGGAGGGGCCGAACCCATCGCCATGGCAATGGTCGGCAAGTCGACGTCGAGCGCGACTCCGACCCCTGCGGCTGCCAGGCAATTCAGCACGTTGTGCTTGCCGATCAGCGAACTGACCACCGTGACTTGGCGGCGGCCGCGTTCGACAGTAAATTCCGCGCCGCGATCATCCAAGCGTTCGATGCGGCCACGCAGGTCCGGGTGTCCTTCCAGACCGTACAGCAGCACCGGCGCGGCCGTGGCCTGGGCCATTGCCTGGGCGTGAGGGTCGTCGCTGTTAATCACCGCGACGGCGTCAGCGCGGAGGGACTCAAACAGGCGCCGTTTGGCGGCCAGGTACTGGTCCATCGTGCCATGATAATCCAGGTGGTCGCCGCTGAGATTGGTAAACAGCCCTACGTGAAAATCCACGCCGGCTGCGCGGTGCTGGTGCAGGGCGTGGCTGGAGACCTCCATTACCAGGTGGGTCCTGCCGGATTGCACCATTTCGGACATCAATTCGGCGAGCATCACGGGATCGGGCGTGGTTGTGCCCGCCTCGATACTGCGCTGCCCAGTTTGATATTGGATTGTTCCCAACAGTGCCGGGGAGCAACCGGCGGCCTCCAATATGCGGTGGACCAGATGCGCTACAGTGCTCTTGCCGTTGGTCCCTGTGATGCCGATGTTGACCAGCCGCCGGGCGGGCCAATCACGAATAGCCTGGGCCAACTGTCCGAGGGCATCGTGCGTATCGCCGACCACCACACAGGGAACTCGCGCCGGAACATTGGAGGGATCCTCGCAGACCACCGCCGCGCAACCGGCCTTTGTGGCCGCCGGGATGAAGTCGTGCCCGTCGTGCGTCCAGCCTCGCACGGCTACAAAGCACGTCCCAGGCGCGGCGAGGCGCGAATCGAACGTCACATAGCCCACCTCTACCGGCGCTGCCGGGGGGGCGACCTCCAGGCCCGCTGTTGCTAGAAGTTGGTCAAACTGCATCGTCCTGTGTTCTCCGCGTCTGGCGACATCCTAAGGGCTTGGCGGCCGGGGCTGAATATCCGGTTGAAAAAAATGCCGCCCGGGATCGCTGCACACCGCGTGCAGCCAGAGCCCGGGGCGACGCTGGGTATATCCCTTGTCGGGCGTAACAGGCGCTGCACTGTACCGCCGACACTGCTAAGGCGCACTCACCGAGGCGACGCTGATGTCCTTGTCGGATGGAACTTTCAAATAGGCCAGCGACCTGGCCAACACCTGTTTGACAAATGGAGCGGCCACCACGCTGCCGTAGTGCTCTTTGGACACATCGGGCCAGTAAACCGAGATCAGGCACAGGAGTCTCGGATTCGTCGCCGGTGCCCCACCGACGAAACTGCCGACGTAGGCCCCCTGCACGTATCCACCCGGGCCGGCAATCTGGGCCGTCCCGGTCTTCCCGAAACTGCTCCAGCGGTCCAGCCGACAGCGCCTGCCCGTGCCGCGCTGGATCACCTGCCGCATCACCTCCACCGTAGCACCGGCCACTTCAGGCCGCAAAACGCGCCGCACCACCTGCCTCTTGCTGCGATACACGACGTTTCCCCCGGGATCGATCACCATGTCCACCAATCGCGGCCGCAGCAGCAACCCTCCGTTGGCCAGCGCGGAAAAGGCCATGGTCAATTGCAGTGCTGTTGTGGCTATTTCCTGGCCAAACGGCACCCGGCGCAGGGAGTATCCGTCCCACCGGGGCAGCGGGCGAACAATCCCCCCGCTCTCGCCGGGCAGGGATATGCCGGTTTCGCTGCCGAACCCGAAGGACCTGGCGATGGCGTGCAGGCGCTGGTTGCCGAGCTTTTCGCCCACTTTGGCCATAAGCGTATTGATTGACAACACCACGCCGTCCTCGACGGTCATCCAGCCGTAAGACTTTCCATGGTCGGTGATGCGCCCCCCCCGACGTGCATAGTAGCAGCCGTTCTCGCAGAAGATCTTTGTGTCGTACGCGACGACGCCGGCATTAACGGCTGCGGCGGCAAAAATCGGCTTGGCCACGCTGCCGGGCTCAAACGGCACGCTGATCGCGCGGTTGGTTCGACTGACTCCCGGGCGATTGTAGGCGTTGGGGTCGAATGAAGGCACCGAACACATGGCCAGTACCCGGCCGGTCCGTGGATCGGCCACAACGCCGACAGCCCAGGTCTTCTGCCCGCCATACCGGCTGACGGCGTCACGCACGGCCTGCTGGAGATAGCCCTGGATGACCGCCTCAATGCACAGGAAGACGTGTTTGCCGTCCCTTGGCGGAACGGCTTCTTCCTGGACCGTCTGGATGGGGCGGCGTAAGGCGTCCACCAGGACCACGCGCCTGCCGGCGGCGGCGGCCAGGAACGAGTTCAGCGAGAGTTCCGCCCCACCACCGGGCCGGCCGTCCCGAAGGCGAAAGCCCACCATCGTGGCGCCCAGGTCCCCGCATGGGTACTCACGGACCCACTGATACTGAACTCCGATCGCGCGGTGACGCATCGCCCGGATTCTGCCGGCCTGCCACGGCGTGATTTCGCGGTCCGCAGCGTCCTTCAACGGAACGTACCGCCGGCGGCGGCGGGCGACCAACTTGTCCTGAACCAACAGCGGGGCCAGGTTCAACACGTCACCCACGCGGACGGCTACGTCCACCAATTCGTAATCCGTCAAGAGAGACGGGTCCACAAAACACGTTGGCACCTGGCGGCTGGCGGCCAGCAGAATGTAGCGATTCCTCGCTCGCGCGTAGATATTACCCGGCCTGGCAGGTACAGAGATCTCCCGCCGCTGTTGACGGCGTGCGAGACGGGTGGCCTCGACCTGATGTTGCTGCCGCAGAGACCACAATCGCCACCCCAGACCGCAGACAGCCAGCATCAAGGCGCCAAACACGAGATTGTGTCGCCATGCACCACTTACCTTCCCGTTCATCGGTCTTTTTGAGCCCAAGGTCACCTCTGCCACGTCCGCTGCGGCGCGGTCGCGCCCGCCAGTTCCGCAGGCAACTCACCGTCGGGCGGGATCAACGCCATTCGCATCGCCCGCCTGCGCACCTGCGCTGGGGCGGTCAGGTAGCCCATGTCTCGCTCCTGCCGCCACAGCGTTCGTCGCAGACGCACCTGGTAGGCTTCCAAACGTTGAATCTGGTGCCGGGCAACCAGTTCGCTGCGCCGGATGTGAACCAGCGTGACCGCCAGAACCGCCATACACACGATCAAGAAACCCAGTCGCACGTGCGGTACCCTTTTTGTCAGTTGGGAATCACAAGCGTTACCCCGACGCCCAGGGCGTCGGGGCTCCCCAGTTTACTGCGATTCGCATTGAAGATTTTCATAACGGCCGACCGGCTGTCGCTTCGCAGAAACCGCCTGGCGATTCGAGTGAGCGTGTCGCCGCGGCGGGTCACGTAGGTTCGCCTCCTGCCGCCGCGCGCCCGAGCATTTGCGCGAACCAACTGCTCGGG
>JASLZV010000227.1 GCA_030754715.1 Phycisphaerae bacterium | reverse complement strand
CCGCTTTGATTGCTTCGGGAAGGTCGGTCCAAGCCTCGACCACCTTGGCCAGAGCGGGGTCATTGGAAGGATTTTCTGACTCAACTGCTGCGCCCAGTGCAGCGCAAGCGATTTGTCTTGAGGCTAAGTCATTAGGATTAGAGACGTTGTCACTTGGGAGCGGCGGTTTCCTAAACCGCAGGTCAGAGGTTCGAGTCCTCTCGGGCGTAATGCGACAGCTGGCTCCCAGCGGTGGGGGGAGTTTGTACACTTGGTGAAGGAACCGAAAGATGAATGAAATGCAAATCCTGCCCATCGAATCCATGGGACGCGAGTTCGTTCCCATCGCCTTCCTTCCCAAAGGCCAGGACGAGTATTACCTGCGAAACGCCCAATCACCTCGCTCGCCGCAAGAATGGCGGAGCCTGAAGGCGGGGGAGATCGAGGTCCTCGTTCGTAACCGCAACACAGCCGACAAGTGGGACAGTATCCTGGTCACCGAGCAATTCACGCCCAACTTGATCCGTAATTGTGAATTCTACGGCCTGGTTCGCATCGGGCGGCTGAAAGAAGTCCACTTGACGTACCACGATCTGACGGTTCCGGTGGGCTTGACCAACAGCCGTATCATCTCCTGCGACATCGGTGACGACGTGGCCATCCACAGCGTGCGCTACCTGGCGCATTACATCATCGGCGACAACGTTATCCTGCTGAACATCGACGAGATGCACACCAGCAACCACGCCAAGTTCGGCAATGGGATTATCAAAGACGGTGAGGAGGAGGACGTTCGCATCTGGATGGCGTTGATAAATGAATACGGCGGCCGGTCCGTGATGCCCTTCGACGGCATGACGCCCGGCGACGCCTACCTGTGGGCCAAGTACCGCGACGACGCAAAGTTGATGTCGCGGCTGGGCGAGATCACGCAGCGGCAGTTCGACCCCCGCCGCGGCTTTTACGGAACCGTCGGCGACAAGTGCGTCATCAAGAACTGCCGCATCATCAAGGACGTAAAAGTCGGCCCGCACGCCTATATCAAGGGCGCCAACAAACTCAAGAACCTCACCATCAACTCCAGCCGCCAGGAGCCTTCGCAGATCGGCGAGGGCGTGGAAATGGTCAACGGCATCATCGGTTACGGCTGCCACGTATTCTACGGCTGCAAGGCTGTGCGATTCGTCATGGGCGATTGCACGAATCTGAAGTATGGAGCGCGGCTGATTCACTCGTACCTGGGTGACAATTCGACCATTTCGTGCTGCGAAGTCCTTTACGACCTGATTTTCCCGGCCCACGAGCAGCATCACAACAACTCGTTCCTCACGGCTGCTCTGGTGAAGGGCCAGTGCAACATCGCCGCTGGCGCGACGATGGGCTCCAACCACAACAGCCGCTCGTCCGACGGGGAGATCGAGGCGGGTCGGGGCTTCTGGCCGGGGCTCTGCGTGAGCCTTAAGCACTTCTGCCGGTTTGCCTCATTCGTGCTGTTAAGCAAGGGCGACTACCCCGCCGAAATGGACATACAACTACCGTTCAGCCTGGTCAGCAACGACACCGTCGGTGACCGTCTGGTGGTGATGCCGGCCTACTGGTGGATGTATAACATGTACGCCCTGGCGAGAAACGCCGGGAAGTTCCACGCGCGCGACAAGCGGATGCGCAAAATCCAGAACATCGAATTTGACACGCTGGCGCCGGACACAGCCGAGGAGATCTTTGCGTGCCTGAGGCTGCTTGAGCGATGGACGGGGCGGGCAAAACTGCGGGCCGAAGGCAAGCCGACCGACGCCGCGGACGAGGGGACGTTGGCCGAACTCGGGCGGGAGTTGCTCACCGGGGGTGGCGAAACAGTGGATGGCCTGGAGATTCTCGGCGAGAGCGTTGAGAACTCGAGCCGCAAGGTCGTTATTCTCAAGGTGCATGAGGCCTATCGTGCGTATCGCCAGATGCTGCACTATTATGCGATAAAGGGTGTGTTATCGCATATGCAGGACAATCCCTCGGCGGACCTGGCAGCGACATGCAAGGCGTTGGCCGGGCAACGCCAGAAGCAGTGGGTCAATTTTGGCGGGCAACTCATCCCGGCTGAGGATGTCGAACAGATCAAGGCCGACATCAACAGCGGCGAACTCGACTCGTGGCCGGCCATTCACGAGCGATACGACCAACTCTGGCAGAGGTATCCGCTGGACAAACAGCGACACGCACTGGCGACGCTGGTGGACCTGTCGGCAGCAGGCAAGATCACGCCGGAGGTTTGGGGTGCGGTCCTTGATGAAGTGATTGAGATCCAACAATACATCTGCCGGCAAACCTACACAACACGGCAAAAAGACTACGACAATCCGTTTCGCCGGATAACCTTTGCCAATGAGGCCGAGATGGCGGCGGTAATGGGAACGGCTGAAGACAACAGTTTCGTGAAGCAGGTCCAACAAGAAACACAGGATTTTGAGAGACTCATCAAGGCCGTCCGAAAACGAGGGTAACCGGCTTATCTTGCCGAAAAGGGCCAGGTTCGATGACTGACATGGATATTTTGCGTGCGTACCTGCGGATGTACCTGGCCGAGAGCGTCGACAAGCAAGAAACTCTCCCTGCGCCTACTGAAAAACTCGTCCTGCTTGAATTATACGCACTTACGAGCATTGCCGACACGTTGCCGCCCATACCCACCATTCTACCCACCCCAACTCAGTCTTGTCCAGTGGCTGAGAGCTCCCGGTTGCCCTGCCGTAAGGGCGGATGGGATTTTCGGGAGGGACACCCCCCTTGCTCAGAGGTCCGGCAGAGTTATCCTCTCGGAAGGGCCAACGCCTGCGCCGTCGCCGCCACCAGTTCGTTGACACTGCCCTGCATCAGCCCTGTCCAGATCGGCCAAATGATCAGGAAGTTGACGTAGTTGACGTAGGGGATGATGCTGAGGATACAGACGGTCAATGTGAACCCGCGCATCGTGGAGGGAAGCCCCCGCGCCAGCCGCTGCTGATTCACACGGTCGACCAAACGAAGAGACGTGAAGAATGACCAGTAGAGATTAAAGAAGGGGATGAACAGGAATCCGATGGCCTTGCCGGCGGACGGGTCGCCGTGACGAGTCTTCGGCATTTTTCCATGCATCAAGTTGAACCAGATGATGGTGAATATCCCCAACGTCACAAAGTGCAGGAGGACGACAGCAGCCCCGGGGAACCGGCTCAAGGTATGCATCCTGGCGGCCGGCGAGTTGGCCGGCACAATCTCCGGATAGGACGCCAGCATGTTGCCGGAGGCACCCGCCGTAACAGCGGGGTAAGCCGGTGGTGGCGCGGGAGCGAACTTCTCCCCCAGGAACGGAAGCGTACAAGCCGGCACCATTTGGTTTGTCTCATGGCAATGGACGTTCGTATTGGCAACCACGCGATCGGCCTTGACCCACGCCAAGAGCCCTTCCTCGTCTACAGGTCCATATGTCTGCCCATCGACGGCGATTACGGAGTATGTGGCCATAGTTTTCTCCACGTTTTCTGAAACTGCCCAGGCCCTGTTGACCTGCTGTACATACCGAAAAACTCGCCCTGCTTGAATTCTAACGACTTCTGCCTGCCGAATCATCCCCATACCGCCCATACCCACCACTCTACCCACCCCAACTCAGGCGTGTCCACAGTGTCTTTCGTCAGCTGGCCTGAGAGCTCCGGATCGCTCTGCCGTGAGGTGGGATGGGTCTTCGCGCTGAGGGTATGGTCGTGGGCGTCGTCCTAGAGCGCCCAGCGGGTGTCCTGTGGTGGTGAATAGGTGTAAAATGTCATTATTCGTCAGGATCAAGGCGAGAAAACGTCCAAACATAGCGTAATAAGGGCCTTTTTCTCTTTGCCTAGCGCATAGGTATCGTCTATGGAAGTTGATTAACCATCCGGATCAGCAGGAGACACAAGATGTTATTGACCACCAGAAAACCAATTGCCACAGGCATGCTTGTTATTACTG
>JASLZV010000226.1 GCA_030754715.1 Phycisphaerae bacterium | reverse complement strand
GGCCTCGGCGCCGCGCTGGGCCGAGAGGTGGAGCAGGTCGGCCAGATGCGCCTTGAGTTCGTCCAGGCCGGTACCGGCCAGGGCCGAGACCGCCCGCAACGGGCATCGGGCCAACTCCTCCAGAACGCAAGGGGTGGCGGCGGGACGAGCGGCGGAAACCAGGTCGGCCTTGTTGGCCAGCAGGACCAGCGGCGCGCGGCGGTTGGCGGCGCGGACCTCAGCCAGCAGGTCGCGGTCGGCGCGCGGCGAAGGGTCGCCGGCGTCGATAACAAACAGGATCACGTCGGCCCGCGCGACGGCTCGGCGGGCGGCGGAATCGGCGGCTTCGGCAAGCGAATCGCCCGAGGTGGTGAATCCGGCAGCGTCGTGGAGTCCCACGGCCATGCCCCACCCAAGTGTCATCGAGGCGATGAGGACATCGCGGGTCGTTCCGGCGAGAGCCGAGACGATGGCCCGGTCGGTTCCGGTCAGCGCGTTTAGCAGCGAACTCTTTCCGACGTTTGGCCGCCCGGCAATAACCACGCACGGTCGGTCGGCGGTTTCTGGCATGTCGCCCGCCTCTTCGGCGATGTCGCGCAGGCGGCGGGCGAGCAGATCGAGACGCCCGGACACTTCGTGCGGCACGTCCAGTTGGATGTTCTGGTCGGCCAGGTCGATCGAGGCCTCCACGGCGGCCAGGACGTCGGTGATTTGGCCGGCGGTCTGGTGGCAGAGGCGATGAATCCTTCCGCCGATCGCCTCCATGGCTGCGCGCAGTTGCGCGTCGCCGGCGGCGTCAATAACATCGGCCACCGCCTGGGCCTGGGACAGGTCGATGCGGCCGGAGAAAAACGCGCGTGCCGTGAATTCCCCCGGGCCGGCCCGGCGCGCGCCGGCGTCGATGAGGCACGAGACCAGGGCCGCGGCGGCTGACGGACTGCCGGGTATGTGCAGTTCCACCACGTCCTGGCGGGTGTAACTTCTCGGCTTGCGGAACAGGTAGGCGCGAGCGGGCAGTTCGATGCCTTCAGGTGTGATTCGCACGCGGCCTGCAGTCCAGCGGAACCCCCCCATCGCCGCCAGGGCGCCGGCGTCGGCGGTGAAGACACACTGGGCCAGTTCGACCGCCTGCGGTCCGCTGAGGCGAACGATGGCGCGGTGGGCTGGCCCGGCGGCTGTCGAGATCGCCACAATCGTATCTTCCGTGTTAAACAATGACTTAGAGCCTATTTAGAATAATCCGGTCGCTGCCGCCGGGCGGGTGGCGTGGAGGCCGAAACGGCCGCATGCGGCCGTTTGCCAAGTGAGTGTTCCAAACTGTGTGGCCGCTCGTTTTTTGCGCAACCTGCCGGGCCCTCGTGGTCTGTCGAAGCCGAAAGGTTTGTGGTCCGAAAAAAGTCACATAATCGTTGGGGCAATTACGTTTCCCAACTTCCTCTTGCTATTGGGCGTCGGGGGATTCATAATGTAAGGTTCGTGTACTGTAACAATCAAAGAGGGTTTTTGCATGGGAACGCTGCTGGACGCACTGCGCAGGCTTCAGACAATTGAACAGGACCTGGACCACGTTCGCAGGCGGATGCGGATTCGCAAGAATGCCGTGGCCATCCAGCAGCGCAAGATTGAACAATTCGAAAGCGATTACGCCTCGCTCCACGCGCAGATCCTCGGCCACCGCAAGGAAGCCGACTCGCTGGAACTGGACCTGCGGGAAAAGGAGGAGCGGGTCACCAAGTATCGCGGCGGTCTCAACGCTTCCCGATCGAACAAGGAATACGCAACCATTCTGACGCAGATTAACACGCTTCGGGCCGACAACGCCCGTATCGAGGACCAGGCGATCAAGATCATTCAGGATGCCGATGCCCTCCAGGAAGAAAGCAAGGAAATACGCCGACAAATCGAGGAACAGCAAAAGCACCTGGAGAACGTCAGGAGCCACAGCGAAGAGGAACTGTTGAAGTTAAACGTGATGGCCGAGGAGTTGTCGGCCCGGCGGGCGGAAGCAATCAAGGGCATCTCGCCCCAAACGCTGAGCGTCTTCGAACGGGTATCGGAGAGCTACAGCGGCGAATCGATGGCGCCGATTGAGGTTCACGGGCGCAAACCGCCACACACTTACGTGTGCGGCGGCTGCTTTATGAGCCTCAATTCCGAGCACGCCAACGCACTTCGCATTCGTGACGAGGTTCGCACGTGCGACAACTGCGGGCGCATCCTTTACATCGAGCCGCAGGAATAACGTCCGGGAGAACAAATGACCTGCGGCGGGCTTCACGTGACGGTACACATAGACGGCGGGGCCCGGGGCAATCCTGGTCCGGCCGGCGCGGGGGTGGTAATCCGCAACGACGCCGACGAGGTTGTGCTGTATGAGGGCGGGCAGTTCCTGGGGAAGGCCACCAACAATGTAGCGGAGTACTCCGCCCTGATTGCCGGCCTCCGAGCGGCGAAAAAGATCCACGCCGAGCGGGTTGCGGTGGCCAGCGATTCGCAACTGCTGGTGCGGCAGATGAACGGGCAGTACCGCGTGAAGAACGACGGCCTCAAGCCGCTGCACCGGCAGGCGCAGGAGTTGCAGCACGGGTTTGCCGAGTGCATCTTCCGGCACGTTCGCCGCGAGGAAAACGAGCCGGCCGACCGACTGGTGAACATGGCCATCGATCAGGAACAAGACGTCCTGGACGCGGCAAGGTAAACGGCGGATTTCAGATCTGACCCCTGATTGGCCGGACGGCGGGTAAAACTTGTGTACATGTGTACAATAGAGTGTCGTTCGGTTGCATGAGCAGAACCTTTCTTTGGGAAGCGGCTTGGGGCCGATGATTTCCCCAAAGCCGCGGCGTGATATGCGGCGCTTTTGCCGTCTAATACCTGTTCGACAGTGACCACGGGACGAGACCGCAGATGAATTACTTTGCCACGTCCGATGGTGTCGTCGCATTCTCGGGTGCCCGAATATTTGACGGGAAGCGCACCGTTGTAGACCAGGCTGTCCTTGTGAAAGACGGCATGGTCTCGGATGTCGTACCCTGCGATTTCGTGCCGGGGGCAGTAACACACTGCCGTGAGCAGGATTGCACTGTTCTGCCTGGCCTGATTGACACGCACGTTCATTTCATGCGATGGCAAGGTCGCCAGTTTCTCGCGTTCGGAGTGACGACCGTCCGAGATACCGGGAACCTGCTGAAGTGGATTCTTGATCGCCGAGGAGAGTGGGAAGAGAAACAATGGCCCCGCATCCTATGTCTGGGGCCGTTCCTGGATGGACCGGCGCCGGGTCATGAAGTTGTCTCCCGGTCCTGTGCCGATCTTGCAGATGCATTGATCGCCGTCCAGGAAACCACGAAGAAAAACGTCGACGGTCTGAAGTTCTACGTCGGGCTTAACCCCGAGTGGCTCCCATCCATGGTAGAAGAAGGCCACGCGAGTGGATGCAAGGTCTCCATGCACTGCGCGGGCGGCGGTGTGCTGGGGGCGGCTCGCGCTGGCGTCGATGAGTTCTTCCACCTCGACGGAATCCTGGCGGACGTCTGGCCAGGCCACCCTCCGGGGTGGCTCGACCTCTGGGGCATGCCGGAGTTCGGTCGGACCCTCAACCGACAGCGCGCAGTAGCGGACCACATTTGTGGGTCGGGAATCACGGCAACCCCCACACTTGCCTATTGGGACTCGCAATGGCGGATTCGCACAGCAGACTCCCTTGGGCCGGAGGACCTGCGCTACACGCCGCCATCCATGATTGAGTGGCAAACCGTTGCCGCGGACCCCGCCTCTTCGGAGCAGTGGCGCCGTGCCCTGCATGCAGCGCAAAGCTTCGTTGGTCTATTGCTGGAAAGAGACGTGCCGGTGCTTGCCGGCAGCGATGTCTCCTTCGGCCTGGTCCCGCCGGGACGGAGTCTCTGGCGCGAGCTCTCACTGCTTGCCGACGCAGGTATGTCTCCGGCGCAGGCACTCCGCGCCGCGACATCCGACGCC
>JASLZV010000225.1:2377-3966 GCA_030754715.1 Phycisphaerae bacterium | reverse complement strand
CCTCGCCTATATTCATATGCAAGAGAGATACCAAACTGTGGCTTCTAACATCGCTGGAAGAGAAATATGACGCTGCGACCAGCCTGAAGATCCGGACAACCGGGCCGACATGGAACAAAGGTACTTGTTTTCAAAGCACTTACCCTTGACACCTGGGAGGCGATGTTAGGCCGCAACTTTTTCGCAACGTGCGAAGAATTACATTCGGGCGTGTAGACCGGTGAGTGAATTGTCTTTCCGCTGACCGCGGGAATGGTCGAAAAAGTATCGCCGCGCAGCAGAATTCTACAGTATGCGTTGCGGACAGCGACGGGATGTGTCGCAAAGTGCGCCGCCGTTGGAGTGAACAATCTGTGCTGGCCTGTCGGCTGACTGTTCCGTAGCAAAAAGCCCTGAAGAATAGTAAAATCCCCTTAGCCCGGATTTCCCCGCGAATTCTCTTAGCGCAACGGGGGGGGGCGTTATCATACGCATTCGATGTCAAGTTATGGTCTTGGACAGAGGCCATATGGGAAATGTCGACTGGGATGTGATCATGAAACCGGGAAATGTCGGTTATGAAAAGGAAATGAGAAATGTCCAATCCGATCTCTGTTCGGCAAATCGTGATGGCACTTGCTTTGATCGACGGCTTGGGCGTGCTTGGGGCTCAGGTGGCCGCCCAATCTCCGGACTTAAGCAAGGATGCGGTGGCCGTCTGGAACTTCGACGAGGGGTCGGGCACAACCCTCAAAGACAGTTCCGGCAACGGGCACCACGGGAGCATCGCGGGGGCTAAGTGGGTCAAGACAAACTTCGGCTGGGCGTTGCGTTTCGTCAGGGACAAGCGTGATTATGTGAAAGTCCCCGACTCACCTGCACTGCACGTTCAGCCGCCCCACACGCTGGGCGTGTGGTTTCGGACAACCAGTTCCAAGAACAACGCCGTGTTTCTTATCAAGAGCAGAACCGGCCACGATGGCTACGGCCTGTACCTTTCCGGTGACTCTCGATCCTTGGCCCATCATGTCAGAGGCACCGATGGCAAGACTTATGGCGCGTCCGCTGGCGGGCCCAGTGCCCCTGACGGACAGTGGCACCACGTGGTGGGTACCTGCGAAAAGGGAAGAATAAGGGGCTTTTTCGATGGACGGCTTGTGGAGGAAAAAGAACTTCCCAAAGATTTGGTGGTTGAGTACTTACCGTACGGGTCGTACGGGTCGCCTGGCAATCATGTTTTCATGGGGTGCTGGTGGGGTGAGGGCCACCTCGACGGGGAAATGGGCAAGGCCTATATCCTCAACAAGGCACTGACCGAAGAGGAAGTGAAGGCGGTCTTCGAGGCCGAGCGAAAGAAGTTCAACAATGACGTTACGATCAACAGGGCGCCCAAGGCGCCGGTCATAGACGGCCGACTCGACGACGCCTGCTGGGAGAGCCAGACGGCGTTGGACAATTTCACTCTGAACAACTTCGAGTCCACCCCGGCAAAGAAGCAAACGGAGGCATATCTATACTACGACGACAAGAATCTTTACATTGCGGCCAGGTGCCAGGAGCCCGGGATGGGCGGATTGAAGGCCGCCGAAAGGCCGCGCGACGACGAACGG
>JASLZV010000225.1:1322-2081 GCA_030754715.1 Phycisphaerae bacterium | reverse complement strand
CCGCTCGGAAAAGCAGACCAACGAACTGAGCACTTTTTCGCCCCTGTTCGAGAGCCTGCACCAGCCGGAGGCGTTTTCGGCCCTGACGTTCGGCCGCAGCGAGGCCGTCCTGACCAGGGCGAAAAAGAAGTTCGTATCAATAGACGTTACGCCAAGTGCAAAAACCAACTACACCGCGGACAAGGGCAACAAGCCGATCGTCTTCGTGAACAATTATCTCGATCGCGGCTACTACACAACGCTCCCGAAGGAAGGTCAGGAAGCCGGAACGATCGAGATGTTCGCCTCGCTCGGCGAATACGAGCCGGCTGCCTTTTCGGTAAGGGCCACGGGCAAAGCGATGGAGGGCGTCAAGGCAGCGGTGGCCGACGATCTCAAGAGCAAAGAGGGCTCTGTAATACCGGCGAAGAACGTGGACATAAGAGTGGTCGAATTGTGGAAACGCCAGATCAGTTCGAGACAGCACATGTTCATGGAGCGTTTCCTGGAAAAGCAGACCGCGGTGAACATTCCCCGACACACCACCCGGAGATTCTGGCTGACCGTTCACGTGCCAGCCGATGCCACGGGCGGCATGTACCATTCCAAGATCCTCATCACATCGGGCAAGACCACCCTCAAGGCCCTGAATCTCAAGGTGGAAGTATTACCCTTCAAACTCATGTCTAGCGAAGGCATGGGTTACTTCATGTATCTTCCCGCGTGGGGGCTTCCCAAGGAGCTTCAGACGCAGGAATACCTCAGGAAGATCTTCGTGGA
>JASLZV010000225.1:0-1312 GCA_030754715.1 Phycisphaerae bacterium | reverse complement strand
GTGCAAAAACCAACTACACCGCGGACAAGGGCAACAAGCCGATCGTCTTCGTGAACAATTATCTCGATCGCGGCTACCACACAACGCTCCCGAAGGAAGGCCAGGAAGGTGGAACGATCAAGATGTTCGCCTCGCTCGGCGAATACGAGCCGGCTGCCTTTTCGGTAAGGGCCACGGGCAAAGCGATAGAGGGCATCAAGGCAACGGTGGTCGGGGACCTCAAGGGCAAAGACGGGGCTGCAATCCCGGTAAAGAACGTGGACATAAGGGTGATCGAATTGTGGAAACGCCAGATCAGTTCGAGACAGCACATGTTCATGGAGCGCTTCCTGGAAAAGCAGACTGCGGTGGACATTCCCCGACACACCACCCGGAGATTCTGGCTGACCGTTCACGTACCGGAAAATGCCGAAGGCGGGACTTACCATGGAAAGATTCTTGTCGCCGCCGTCGGTAAGCCCCTCAAGACACTGAACCTCGAGTTGGAGGTGCTGCCGCTGCGGCTTCAGCAGGCCCAGGGCATGGGATACTTCATGTATCTTCCCGCGTGGGGGCTTCCCAAGGAGCTTCAGACGCAGGAATACCTCAGGAAGATCTTCGTGGACATGAAGGAACACGGGATGACCACGGCCACCTTGTACCTCTTCCCGTATGGGACGGTGAACGGGAAATACCAGTTCACCTTCGAGGCGCCCGGCCACTACGGACAGTTTGCGTTTGGCCCGACGATGGATGCCCTGCGAGATACGGGACTGTTGGCCCCGGGAATACCCGCAATCTGGATTTGTGCCGATATGATCGGGCCGGACGATTGGAAGAAGGTCTTCGACGAAGGCAAGAAGCGCAACTGGCCGGAACTGGTCCTCTATCTTCAGGATGAACCCGGAGACGCCGAAAGGAACGCAAACGCACGGCGCCTGATGAAGTTGGTAGCTGATTTCAAGAAACGGTTTCCCGAGTACAAAAACGTCAGGACCACGACGGCCATTGGTTCAAAGGGCATAGAGGCGTTGGGCCACCTGTACGACATCTGGATCGCCGGCGCCGGCTTCGACGAGAAGATCATAAGGAAAGCCAAGCAGATGGGCAAACTGCTGTGGTCCTACGATTGCGGGATGGGGCAGGTGGATGCCGAGACGTCCAGATATTACTTCGGGCTGTGGTGCTGGAAGACAGGGATCAAGGGATGTTCGTTCTGGGCCTATTCAGACTGGGCGAACCCCGCCGGCATCCTTGACTGGGATTACATTGAAAAGAACCTGGAGAATATGGAAATACCGTATTCCTTTGTTTATCCCTTAGCCACCGGGCC
>JASLZV010000224.1 GCA_030754715.1 Phycisphaerae bacterium | reverse complement strand
CCGAACCGGAGAGATTCGTCGAGGTCGCTCGCGTAAAGAATATCGACGCCGATATCCCCGCGCTGTTGGCGGCGGACGCAAAACTCCTGAACGTACAACGCCAACTCCAGGAGGCCCGCACCCGTCAGAACGAGGCCGGCAGGCAGATCGCCAGACTCAAGGGCGCAGAGAAGGCCGAAGCCGTCGCGGCGATGAAGACACTCAAGTCCCGTCTGAGGGAGTTGGAAGATCAGGTCGATCAGTTGGACCCAAAGGTCCGCGAACTGATGTTGTTGGTGCCCCAGCCACCGGCGCCCGGGGTGCCTGTCGGCAAGGACGACACGGAAAACGTCGAACTGCGCAAGGTGGGCGAGATTCCCGAATTTGACTTCGAACTGAAAGACCACGTCCAACTCGGCGAGGCCCTCGATATCATCGACATCCCGCGTGGGGTCAAGTTAGCCGGCACGAGAAACTTTGCCCTCAAGGGCCCGGGCGCTTTGCTGCACCAGGCCGTTCTGAAGCTGGCCGTCGACCGGATGATCGCAAAAGGCTACCAGATGCTCACGGTGCCGATGCTGGTGAAAGAGGAGGTTATGTACGGCACGGGCTTTTTCCCGATCGGCCGAGACCAAACCTACCTGACCGAGCGGGACAATCTTGGCCTGGCCGGAACGGCCGAGGTGTCCCTGACCGCCTACCATGGCGACGAAATCCTCGACGTCGCCGACCTGCCCCAAAGGTACGTCGCGGTCAGTACGTGCTTCCGCCGCGAGGCCGGGGCGGCAGGCAAAGATACCTATGGCCTCTACCGTGTACACTACTTCGACAAGGTAGAGCAGGTCATCATCAGTGAAAACGACGAGCAAGCGTCCCTGGCATATCACCAGGAAATCCTCGCCAATGCCGAAGAGGTGGTACAGGCCCTGGAACTCCCCTACCGTGTGGTCAACGTCTGTACGGGTGACCTGGGACAGGGGCAGGTCCAGAAGTTCGACATTGAGACCTGGATGCCCAGCCGCAATAGTTACGGCGAGACCCACTCGGCCAGCCGGTTCCACGATTTTCAGGCTCGCCGATTGAACATGCGCTATCAAGACGACCGCGGCCGTCTCCGATTCTGCCATACGCTGAACAATACCGTCATCGCCAGCCCGAGGATCCTGATCCCCCTGCTGGAACTGTATCAGAACGCCGACAGCAGCGTGACGGTCCCCAAGGTTTTGCGGCCTTACATGAACGGCTTGAAAAAAATCGCCTCAAAGGTGCAAGCGACGTGATCGTCGTAATGAAACCCGGCGCTACCGAGGAGCAGGTTCAGCACGTGGTGCATCTGGTCCGTGATTTCGGCCTCAAGGAGCACCTCATCCGAGGTACGGACCGCACGGTGGTTGCCTGCATCGGCGACAAGCGCGCGGTCGACAAGGGCGCTATCGAGACCGCGCCGATGGTTGAGCGGATCGTCCCGATCCTCTCGACATACAAGATGGCCTCCACCGAGGTCAAGAAGACCCGCACGACCGTCGCTATCGGTCCGGAACGTTTCCGCATCGGAGGGCGGAAGGTCGGCGTGATTGCCGGGCCGTGCGCGGTGGAAAGCCGCGATCAACTCCTGCGGACAGCCGACGCGGTGAAGGCTGCCGGCGCGATCGGCCTGCGCGGCGGAGCCTACAAGCCACGAACCAGCCCCTATAGTTTCCAGGGGCTTGGCGAGGAGGGGCTCAAGATCCTTGCCGAGGCCCGCAAAAAGACCGGCCTGGCAATTGTGACTGACGTGATCGGGTTGGAGCAGGTTCCGCTGGTGACCGAGTATGCCGACGTCCTGCAGATCGGCGCGCGGAACATGCAGCATTACCCGCTACTGGAGGCCGTCGGCAACGTCAATAAGCCCGTGCTGCTGAAGCGCGGCCTCAGCGCGCACTTGGATGAGTTTCTTCTGGCGGCCGAGTATGTCATCAACGCCGGCAATAACGATGTGATCCTCTGCGAGCGGGGCATCCGGACGTTTGAGCAATACGTCCGCAATACGCTTCCACTGGCGGCTGTGCCCGAACTGAACGACAAGACCCACCTGCCGGTGGTGGTCGATCCGTCCCACGCCACGGGCCACGCGCACTTGGTTCCGGCAATGTGCCGGGCGGCGGTGGCTGCCGGGGCCGACGGTCTGCTGCTGGAATGCCATCTCGACCCCGAACACGCCCTGTCCGACGGGGCGCAGTCCATCGCGCCGAGTGCCCTTGCCGAACTGATGGTTATCCTCAATCGCATCGCCCTGGCCGTCGGCAGGGAAATGTGAGAAGCGCCGGCGTCGCCGGATGTGTAAGCGCGGTCTTTGAGCCCTGAACGTTGTCGGTGCCGGCGGCCGGTGGTATCATCAATGACTATGAACGAAAGTGAGCAACGCACCGAGCGCAACGCCAACATCTGGGCGCCGTGGCGGATCGAGTATATCCGGTCCCTTGCCGACGAGGAGCAGGGATGCTTTTTGTGCCGCTACGGCGAGGCGCCCAGCCGGGACAGCGAGAACCTGGTGCTGTGGCGAGGGACAAACTGCTTTGCGTTGCTCAACCGCTTTCCCTATACCAGCGGGCACACGCTGGTCTCTCCGTTGTCGCACGTGGGGGGTCTGGAAAATCTTGGCGGCGGTGCGATGTGCGAGATGTTCGAAATGGTGCGCGACCTGCAGTGTCTGCTGTCTAAAGCAATAGGGGCCGAGGGATTCAACGTGGGCATGAACATCGGGCGATGTGCCGGCGCGGGCCTGCCGGGACACCTGCACCTGCACGTGGTGCCTCGGTGGCACGGGGACACGAACTTCATGCCCATCTTTGGCAACGTTACGGTGCTCCCCCAGGCCCTGGGCGAACTGTACGCCCGGCTGTGCCGCACCGCCGCGGAACTGAACCTGCCGAAATTGTCATGACCGCCAAAGATTCTCTATCCGCCCGCGAACTCTACGAGGACCGGCAGGCACGGTGGCTGGTGCCGTATGCGGTGTGTGAGCGAGATAGCGAAGGGCGGGGTGTCAGCGAACCCGACCACGACTATCGCACGTGCTTTCAGCGCGACCGCGACCGGATCGTCCACTGCTCGGCCTTTCGGCGCCTGGACTTCAAGACCCAGGTGTTTGTACCGCACGAGCGCGACCATTTCCGCACGCGCCTGACGCATACACTGGAGGTGGCGCAGATTGCCCGGACACTAGGGCGGGCGCTTCGTCTGAATGAGGACCTTATCGAAGCGGTGGCGCTGGCCCACGATTTGGGGCACCCGCCGTTTGGGCACGGCGGTGAGGCGGTACTGGCTGAACTGATGACCGCCCACGGCGACTTCGAACACAATCGCCAGTCCCTGCGGGTGGTGGATTACCTGGAGCATCCCTATCCGCAGTTTCGCGGGCTCAACCTTACTCGCGTGGTGCGGGAGTGTATCGCCAGGCACGAGACGCGATACGATACGTCGGTGTGCCGGGATTTTGACGACAACTTGCAGGCCCCATTGGAGGGGCAGGTGGTAGACCTGGCCGACGAGATGGCCTACACGTCGGCCGACCTGGAAGATGCTCTTGCCGCCGGCTGCATCCGGGTGGGGCAACTTGCCACCCTGGGTCTTTGGCGGAGGGCATGGAGCCTCGCGGAGCAGGACACCCCCGGCGCGCGGGAAATCCACAAGCGCATACGGGCGTGCAAAGCGGTGCTGGAGATCATGGCCTCGGATACTCTCGTTGCGACCAGCGAGCGGATCGAAGCGCTGGGCCCCGACAGTGTTGGGGCCATCCGGCAGGCTGAGCGGAAGTGCGTGGACTTTGGTGAGCAGATCGCCATAGAGGTCTTACAGTTACAGCGGTTCCTGCTGGACAACGTCTATCTTGCCGGTGACAGTGCCCGCCGGGACGGCGAAACCCGACAGATGATCGTAGACCTGTTCGGCCGTTACGTAAGCCGCTCTGCGCTGCTGCCGGATCGCTACCGGCGGCGCGCAGAGGCCGACG
>JASLZV010000223.1 GCA_030754715.1 Phycisphaerae bacterium | reverse complement strand
CACCCGCCGCAACATTCGTTCGTGACCGGCGGCAAGGCCGTCGCACGCCGGCGCAAGAATCCTCGTGCCGGGACTCTCCGTTACGGCGATATTGGACCACCAGTACATAGGCATTTCCCGTCGGTGGGGGTTGGTCAAACGAATACGCACCAGCAGCACGCCCGACGCGGCCGGCAGGTAGGCGTCAATCTGATACGGCGCCTGCAGCTGCCGTTCCCATTCGTAAAGTCTCAACGCCACCCGCCCGCTGCCGTCGGCGACCCGAGCGGCAAAGACCGGAGAGCACGTAAACGGCGAATGGCCCTTCACAATCCCATTCCACTCCACCCCCCCGCTGAACCATGCCCCACGCACGGCCAGATTTCGCGGCTGTAACACGGGATTGCTGCACAACAGTTCGCGTCCCGTGGCCTTGTGGAACAGCGACCACAACCGCCCGCCGCATTCCAGCAAAAACGTCGCACGCAGGTGGGCATTCTCAAGAACAGCCACGCGGAACTCACGGGGCTCGCGGAGTTCTTCGTAGTTATTCTCAATGGTGTAAGGCAGGATGCTCGGGTCCGGGCCGTACCGGATGTATTTGAGGTCAGACCGGCAGACGCCCTCCCCGACCGTCACATCAGCGTTGGATATCTCAAGTGGTTGCAGGGCGGCAAGGGGATCGTCACCTCCCACCGGCGCCGCCGGCATCTCAATCGTGTCCAATCGTAACTCTGTCACAACGCTCAGTTCACCACGGGTTTCTGGGATTTGCAAACCAAATCAAGAAGTCCTCCCCTAGGCCCTCCGCAGCCGCAGGAGGCCTCCAGGCCGTTTAGTGGTAACGGTTACTCGTTGGCCAGCGACACCACCGCATGGACGTGCTCGGGGGGAGTCTCGTAGGGTATGTCATTCATGTACAGGACGAATCGGCCGTCCCTGCCCGCCTCGTTGATGAATTTTCCGGCACGCGTTTCTATCTTGCCGACCGGCCATTCTGAAGCAGCGTGGCGGCCAATCCCATGATAATCGCCATATCTCACTGATCCGCATATTCTTTGAAAAATGCCGGCCCAAGCGCCGTAACGTCGGGGTCCAGGGCCTGAAGCAAGTTCGGACAGCCTTCCTTCTTGATGTCGAGAAGTTTGCGGGGATCGTCCACGAACCGCTCTCCCCACAGGCCGGCCAACCGGATGCGGCCGACGTGTTTTTCCAAACGCTTCATGTACTCCAGGCAAAACTCTCTGATCATCGGCACGGTGAGCATGGGCGGCGAGGCAAGAGCGTCGGCGCCGACGGCCGTCTCGTCGGTCCCGCATTGCCGTCGCTGAAACGTAATCCACGGGGCAAGGACCTCGTCGGTAAGATGTCTCAGCAGTCTGTGCGCTTTTTCCGGCTCCCAGACCGCCGACACGACGAAGTTTTCAAAGCCCACCAACTTGGTCGCAAGGGAAAACGGACCGCAAAAACGGATCTTCGGCGGCACGCCCAGATCGACCAGTCGCTTGTTGATCTCCAGGACGTACGGCATTCGTCCACCTTTGCCCATCTTGAGAAATTTGAGCGCCTCCACATCATCAACGGAGGCCATCAGGGGACGTCCCGGGTCCACTTCCGGGCATTGGTTCGTCGCCCATACGAGTTTGGCACCCAGCGCCTCGGCCTCGATGTTGTAGCAATCGTAGTGGATCGTGGGCGAGTCAAGGCGGTACAGTTCATCGGCGTGGAGTTGACATTTCAGGAAGGTCTCGGCATTTGTGAAGAATTTGAAGGTGGACTCGCCGGCGAGTTTGGCGCTGTGATGGGACATCTGGGCGTACACCGGCACCCGGTCGGGCAACCCCCCGGCCGCCTTTGTCATACGCTCCATGCCTTCCCGCAGCCGCGGCGAACTCTTCAGCATTCCTGTCGCTCTAGGGTTACCTCATATATCATCCGGGACAGGGCTTCTCAAGAATATGAAGAAGGCGAGCTCTCGTTAATAAGAATAAGAATCTGCTCGCCGCCACTGGCGGCCCAATCCGCAGTCGGGTTATTCGTGTCTCAGCGCCTCGATCGGGTCCAGATGGGCGGCCCGGATGGCCGGGTAAATCCCGCTCACCAGGCCCACCAGAACCGCCACGCCAAACGGGAACCACACCGATCCCGGCGTCAGAATCCCCCGGAATCCCAGGACCTTGTGGATAAGATGCGGTACAGGCAGACCCGCACATATCCCCAGCAGCCCGCCGACCACCGTCAGCGCAACCGCCTCGGTGAGGAACTGCACCGTAATGTCCCTCCGCTTGGCCCCCAGCGCCCTGCGGACGCCGATTTCGCGCGTCCGCTCAGTCACGCTGGCCAGCATGATGTTCATGATGCCGATACCCCCCACCAGCAGAGACACCCCCGCAATCGTCAGCGTCACCAGTTGCCACAGCCGCGCCTGTCTCTTTTTGAGTTCGATCTCTTCAATCGGTACGCGGATCTGGTAGTCCTTCTCCGGGTGGTAGCGGTCCAGAAGAGGCCTGGCGATGGCGGCGCCGTCCAGAACCGCCTGCTCGTCGACCATTTGAAGAATCACCTGGTGTACGTCCACCTTTTCCGCCACCAAGTTGCCGGCCGTGCCCATTATCGTCATCTCCCCGAAGGCGATCCGGTCGGTGGAGATGGGGATAAGAACCTGGTTGTCGCCCTCCTGCCCGCCACCGCCCATCGCAGCCGGCAGTTGCCTCAGCACCCCGACGACCCTGAACTCCACCCCGCCGAGGCGCACAATATCTCCTAGCGGGTCGAGATACCCGAACAGCGCACGCGCCAGGGCGCCGGTGAGCACGCAGTGTGCCTTGCGGCGAAGCATGTCCGTGGCGGTGATGAACCGTCCGGCCAGCATGTCGATCCGCGCCACCCGGCTGTACGTCGGCTCGGTCCCGATCACTAATACCGACAGGTTTTCCCCGTGGGCGTAGGCATATGTCTTTGTCCGATGTACAGTAACACATCGCCGCACCCCGGGTATGTTGTCACGCAGCCGCGACACGTCGCCGTGGCTTATCCCGTACACCAGGGCGCCGAATGTCCGTTGGGCGCTGCCGGATTGCTCCGGGGGCTTGACCGCGTTGATGATGATGTTGTCGCTGCCCAATTCCCGCAGGCTCCGCTCGGCCTCATGGCTCGCACCGGCGTTGATCGCCATGCTCATGATCACACACAGCACCCCGATGATAACGCTCAACGACGTCAGGGCGGATCGCACCTTGTGGGCCGCCAGGCTGCCGAGGCCCAGCAATACGACGTCGGCTGCCTTGTTGAGCGACCTCATGCCGACCCCTCCTCGGCGCGGGAATTCAAAGAGTCGTCCTTAACCCGCCCGTCGGCCAGGCGCACCACCCTCTGCGCCCGCGCCGCTACCTCATTCTCGTGGGTAACCACGATAATCGTCCGCCCACGCCTATGCAGATCGTCGAACAGGTCCATGATCTCCGCCGAGGTGGCCGAGTCGAGGTTGCCTGTGGGCTCGTCGGCCAGCAGGATCAGCGGCTCGTTGGCCAGGGCCCGCGCGATGGCCACCCGCTGGCACTCCCCTCCGGACAGTTCCTGCGGCACGTGCGCCATGTGTTTGCCCAGGCCCACCATTCGGGCCAGTTCGCTGCTGCGCGGATGGCGGAGACGTCGCGACATGCCCCGGTAAAACAGCGGCACCTCGATATTTCCGATGACCGACACGTTCGGCAGAAGGTTGAAACTCTGGAACACAAAGCCGATGCTGCGGTTCCGCACGTCGCTTAAGTGGGCATCGGGAAGTTGCGACACGTCACGCCCGTCCAGCCAGTATCGCCCTCTGGTGGGCCGATCCAGGCAGCCAAGCAGGTTCAGCATGGTACTCTTGCCTGATCCGCTGTGGCCCATGATGGCTACGTACTGCCCCGGCTCTATGGACAAGTCCACGTCACGCAGCGCCTCGACGCGCGTGGCGACCATCTCGTAGATTTTCCAGACCCTCTCCAGTCGCAC
>JASLZV010000222.1 GCA_030754715.1 Phycisphaerae bacterium | reverse complement strand
GAGGCGGGTGGGCGGATTCGCGTTGCTATTTCGCCTGTCTGCGCTTTTTCGTTCTCTTTGGCGGCCGCTTCGTTTCCACATTGCGGGCTTTGTCTTCATAAAGCATGGGGGGACGACCGATCACCGTACCCTCGGCGGTCTGCTCAATTGCGCCGACGGCTTCAGTCAGGCTGTTTGTTACGACGAACAGGTTCACGTCCTGAGGGTCGATTTTTCTGTAGCCCTTTTGCAGCATTGCGCTGCGCATCCATTTGCCCATATCGTTCCAGTAACTTCTGCCGATCAGGACCACGGGGAATCGTTCGGCCTTTCCGGTTTGTATCAGCGTCATGGAATTGAAGAACTCGTGCAGCGTTCCGAATCCGCCGGGGAAGCAGACGAACGAGCAGGAGTACTTCACGAACATCACCAGACGGGCGAAGAAGTAGTGGAAGTTGATCGACACGCTGTGGTAGCGGTTGGACTTCTGCTCCCTTGGCAGTGTGATGTTGAGGCCCACGGAGATTCCGCCGACGTCGTGGGCTCCGCGGTTTGCGGCCTCCATGATGCCGGGCCCGCCGCCGGTTACGATCGCATAGCCGCGTTCGGCCAGCATCCGGGCGAGTTTTCGGGCCTTGCGGTAGTCGCTATGTGTCCGCGGAGTGCGGCTTGAGCCGAAAATGCTCACTGCCGGACCGATTCGACTCATCACGTCGAAACCGTCCACGAACTCGCTCATGATGCGGAAGACGCGCCACGGATCTTCGTCTATGAATTTCGGATGCTGTACTTTGTCCACGTTTGCTCCAATGACCGGCGAGGGAACGTTCCGATGTATAGCCTGTTTATCGGCAATTGACCTGTGGCGATGTTGGGGAATCTTACGGTCCCTGGAGGAGGCGAAGCGGTGGCGGAGGTCAAGGGATTTGACAAACGCCCGAGTTTATTGCCTAATGCCGCCTTGGAGAGAGAAGAGATGCTACCAAAGAGATGTATTGTCCTGGCGTGGTCGCTAGTTCTATCGGCGGGCTGCGGGGGCGAATATTCCCTCACCGTGGGCGACCAGGTGATGCCGGCAGTGGGTCAGGCAACGGTGGTGGCCCGCCTGCGGCGGAATGACTTTTTTGTGCTGGACCTGCCGGTAAAGCAAGCGGCTTTGCGGTTCCGCATTGCCGAGTGTCCCCCGCGATGCGCCACCACCGACAAACTGGGATATGCAGCCGCCCAACTCGACGTACCGGCGTCGCCGGGGCGGTATGTCGTGACGATTGAGCACCAGGACATTCAGGGCGACGAGGTAGCCGCCAAGGCGCCCGCGTACGTATGGGACGCGCAAAAGCCTGTCATCGCCGTGGACCTTGACTGCCTGCCTCGCCGCCGGCAGCGGCAAGATGTTGCTTCTGCGCGGCTTGCGATAAACCGCCTGGGTGGGGCGGCGAACATCATCTACCTCACGCGCCGCTCGACTGGGAGTCATGAGCAATGTCATGAGGACCTCAAGGCCGATGGTTATCCTGACGGGCCCGTGCTTCTTTGGCGCAAGCAGCGGTGGCATATCGTTCCCGGGCGGTATAAGATCCCAAGGGTGGTCGTGGAGTCGCGCCTGATGAGCCAACTGAAACAGTTGCGAAGAGAGTTCGCGGGCCTCTCGGTGGGAATTTGCGACTCCTCGCTGGCGGCCGAGGCGTTTATCCAGGCCGGTATGACGGCCGCGGTGATCGGCGGCGCGTCGGTCAAGGCCGATAAGGTGAAACATTTTGCGAGTTGGAAGGTGTTGGCCGAGGAGGGCCTTCAGTAGCGGCAGTAGGTCTGCGATGTTGGATTTATGCCCGCAAAAAATCGTGGTGTTTCTGCCCAACTGGGTGGGTGACGTGGTGATGGCCACACCGACGCTCCGCGCGCTGAGGCTGCAGATGCCCGAAGCCAGGATTGCATATTTCGGTCGGCCGGCGGCATTGGACGTTCTGGGAGGGACGGACTGGGTGGATGACATGCTGGTGGCCAAGCCGAAGGTCAAGTCCCGAACTATTGGGCTTTTCCAACTCAGCGGGGTACTCCGTCGCGGCGGGTTTGACGTGGCGATTTTACTGACCAACAGTTTCCGCACGGCGCTGCTTGCGCGCCTGGCGGGCATCAAGCGTATTGTAGGTTACGACCGTGACGCACGGGGGATGTTTCTGACCGACAAACTGCCACCCCCTCGCGATGACAGCGGGCAACTGCTGGTGGTTTCCGCCGTTGACTATTACGCCGGTTTGGCGGCGATACTGGAAGTTGCCGTGGAGTCTCGCCGGATGTGGCTGCCGGTGACGGCCGGCGACGAGGCAGCGGCGGATGAATTTCTTGCCGAAGCGGGGGTGGACGGTGCGGGCCCGGTGGTGATGTTGAACCCCGGCGCGTCATTCGGCAGCAGTAAGATGTGGGGGCAGCGGCAGTTTGCCCGGGCCGGCGACATGCTCATCGAAGGCCGCCGCGCTGCGGTCATTATCAATGCATCGCCTCCGGAACGCCGAATAGCATGCGCGGTGGCAGACGAAATGCGGAACAAACCGGCAATCAACTTTGGCGAGCGGGACAACACGCTTGGCCTGCTCAAGAGCCTACTGAATCGCACGGAACTGCTGATCACCAACGATACCGGTGCGCGCCACATCGGGGCGGCCATGGGCGCCGCGGTGGTTACTGTTTTTGGAAGCACCGACCCGCAGTGGGCGCGAATCGACTACAGCCGCGAACGAATCGTGAAAGTGGATGTACCTTGTGGGCCGTGCCGACAGAAAGTCTGTTTCCAGCCCCCGGGGTCGGTGTACCATCAGTGTATGGAGAAGATCACGCCACAGATGGTGGTGCATGCGGCTGAGGAATTGCTGGACGAACCTGCCGAGCGGACTGAGGGGGTAGTCCGGACATGAGTAGCCAGGGCGATTCAACTTGGCCGCTACCGTCCATGCTGACTGCGGCAGGTCTGGATACCGTCGAAGGAACGTTCGCCTATAGCAGCGGGCGGGACATAACGGTTGTAGGCCTGGGCCACCGCCAGAGGTGGACGTTGACCCTCTCCGATCCAGCCGGACAACCGCAGCTGCTTTTCATGAAACGCTATGGGCGCGAGCCGCTGAAGTGGCGGCTACAGCGGCGGTTCACATACGGGAGGGGCGGCAGCCCCGCCAGCGTGGAACTGAACAACATCCACGCCGCACATGTAGCCGGCGTACCCACAATCGACCAAGCGGCCGGCGGGCACGAGCTTGGACCGTTAGGAGCAAGGCGAAGCTACATCATCATGACGACCGTGGCGGGTGAGGCCCTTGAGCAGTGCGCCGAGGGGTTTGTGGCGCTTCATGGTCTGGGAAGCTGCGAGGTAGCGCAGTTCACTCGCGACCTGGCCCAACTGGTGCGCAGGTTCCACCAGACCGGTTATGTTCACCGTGATCTGTACACTTCCCATATTTTCATGGTCACCCGGCCAGGCGGGGTGGAACTTCGCCTGATCGACCTGGCTAGGATGTTCGCACCCAGTTGGCGGCGGTTCCGCTGGCGTGTGAAGGACCTGGCGCAACTGAAGTACTCCATGCCCCCCGGGTGGGTTGATCGCCATTGGAATTTATTTATGGCGTCGTACCTTAAAGACCGGAGCAGCCGGGCCCGCTGGCGATATGAACGGGCCGTTGACCGCAAGATTGTCTCCATCACGCAACACGTGGAGCGGAAACGCCGACGAAAAGCGCGGCGGGAGCGGGTTTGAGGCTGTGAAAATAGCCCTGGTAATCGAGCAGCTGGACCCGGTTCGCGGGGGCCGGGAGACATATACCGCCCAGATCGCCGCTGCTTTGAGCGAGCGGGGTCACGAGGTCAGTGTTCTGTGCCAGACCAGCACGTTGGCCCCTGCCGGCGCAGATGTTGCGCAGATGGAGATCGGGCACGGCGGGGCGACGCGGCTGTGGCGGATGCGGAAGTTCGTTGCCGACGTACAGCGGCAGATAACCGGCGGGGGGT
>JASLZV010000221.1 GCA_030754715.1 Phycisphaerae bacterium | reverse complement strand
TGCGGGCGTCCAATTACCAGCCAGACCGTCAGCCAGATGGTCGATGCCCTGTTTTCACTGCCGGAGGGAACACGGTTCATGGTCATGGCCCCAATTGTCCGCGGGCAGAAGGGCCAGCACCTGGAGTTGCTGCATCACGTCCAGCGAGAGGGCTTCGTACGGGTGCGGATCGATGGGCACATCGTCGACCTCCGCGACCTACCGGAACTCAAGAAGAACAAGAAGCACACTATCGAGGTGGTGGTTGACCGTCTGGTGCTCAAGGACACGGTGCGGATCCGCCTGTCAGACAGCATTGAGACGGCTTTGAACCTGGCCGCCGGATTGGTGATTATCACGCACGAACCGGCCGGGACCCAGGACCAGGAGGCCAGTCGCCCCCCCGACGACGATGGGGACCAAGACGACCGATACGAACATTGGAAAGATTGGCTGTTCAGCGCCACCTACGCCTGCCCGAAACATTCGGAGGCCAACCTGGAGGAACTCGCCCCGCGGATGTTCAGTTTCAACAGCCCCTATGGCGCGTGCGAAAGTTGCGACGGCCTAGGCACGATCCTGGAATTCGACCCGGAGTTGCTCGTGCCGGACACGAGCCTGTCACTCAGTCAGGGGGCGATAGACGCTTGGCGCCACGGCGGCAAGCGCATGAACATCTTCTACAATCGGTTGATCCGCCGGTTCTGCCGCAAATACGGCGTGCCGGCGAACGTACCATGGGAGGAACTACCCCGGGAAACCCGCAAGATTCTGCTGGACGGCGACCCGTCCGGCAACTTTGAGGGCGTAACTCCCAACCTCACGCGGCGGTGGCGAAACACCGACAGCGAGTACGTCAAGGCGAAACTGCACTCGTATCTTTCGGAGCAGCCGTGCCGCACATGTGGCGGAGCGCGCCTCAAGGCCGCGTCGCTGGCTGTGACGATAGCCGGAAAAACCATCCACGACGTCACGTCGATGAGCATCTCCACGGCCAAGGCATTCTTCGAGAACCTCGACCTGGACGCAGAACGCCGGCAGATCGCCGATATGATCCTTCGTGAAATTCGCCATCGGCTGAACTTCCTGGTCAACGTGGGCCTGGAGTACATCTCGCTGAACCGCACCTCGGCTACGCTCTCCGGGGGCGAGGCGCAGCGGATTCGCTTGGCTACCCAGGTCGGCAGTGGGCTGGTGGGAGTGTGTTACGTGCTGGATGAACCGACCATCGGATTGCATCAGAGGGACAATCAGCGCCTGATCCGCACGCTGAAGCACCTGCGCAATATCGGCAACACTGTACTTGTGGTCGAGCACGACGAGGAGACGATCCGCAGCGCCGACCAGATCGTCGACATTGGCCCGGCGGCCGGCCGCCACGGCGGGCGAATTGTCGCCCAGGGCACGGTGGAAGACATCTGCAGGGTCGCCAAATCAATCACGGGCAAGTATCTATCCGGCAAAATGGAGATTGAGACACCTCTGCGGCGGCGGACGCTTTCACAGAAGCGGTGCATTGAGATCCGCGGCTGCCGGCAGAACAATCTGAAGGACATTGCCGTCCGGTTCCCGCTGGGGGGGATCATCTGCATCACGGGTGTCAGCGGGTCGGGCAAGAGTACGCTGGTAAACCTGACGATGCTGCCGGCACTGAGGCGGCGGGTGTACGGCAGCAAGGACAAGCCCGGCGACTACGACAAGATCCTCGGCACGGGGCAGATCGACAAGGTGATCCAGATCGACCAGTCGCCTATCGGGCGGACGCCGCGGTCAAACTCGGCCACCTATACCGGCGTGTTCGACCTGATCCGGCAACTCTTCGCCAAGACGCGCGAGGCGAAGATTCGCGGCTACAAGCCGGGCCGGTTCAGTTTCAACGTCAAGGGCGGACGCTGCGAGGCCTGCCAAGGCCAGGGCACCAAGCGGATCGAGATGCACTTCCTGCCGGACGTGTACGTGACCTGTCAGGAGTGCGCCGGTTCGCGCTACAACCGCGAAACACTCGAGGTGCGATACAAGGGCGAAAACATTGCTGACGTCCTGAAAATGCGAGTGGAGGATGCGACGGGGTTCTTCGAGGCGTTTCCCAAGATCAAGCAGTTGCTCAAAGCGATCAACGACGTGGGGCTCAGTTACGTGGAACTAGGCCAGAGTTCCACCACGCTGTCGGGCGGGGAGGCGCAGCGCGTGAAACTCGCCAGCGAACTGGGCAAGACGGCCACCGGGCACACGCTGTACGTCCTGGACGAGCCCACAACCGGCCTGCACTTTGCCGACATCCACAACCTGCTGAACGTGCTGAATCGCCTGGCCGACATGGGCAATACGATCGTGGTCATCGAGCACAACCCCGACGTGGTCAAGTGCGCCGACTGGATTATCGACCTGGGACCCGACGGCGGCGACGCCGGCGGAGCGATCGTAGCCCAGGGCACGCCCGAGCAGATAGCCGCCTGCAAACACTCCTACACGGGGCAGTACCTCGCCAGACGCCTGAAGGGCCGGAAAAAACGTAGGTAATCCACACGATTTTTGTCTCCGGGGGCAATTCCTGCCCTACCGCCGTCCCAAAAATGGGCGAGCGGATACACGGCCCAGAACCCTCGCAACCCAGCAAGCGGGCGCAAGGTCCATCCAGAATGGGAGATAAAAGCATCTTCGTGATCTTTGTTGATACTGGCGCCCGCCTGCATCGATTTTTGCTTGCCCTTGCCGACGATGCGGTTATAGTGGCACATTCCCTATTGGCACACGGGCACCGAGTTCAGGCAAAGTTTCTTATACTTGGTACTTGTTATCGCCCTTACAGAATGGGAATGGCTTCGGTTTGAACCACAAACCCGTCTGGAGAGAAACATGCCGGCTGCGAAACCACAGGACATTCGCAACATCGTGTTGCTGGGCCACGGCGGCGCGGGCAAAACCTCGCTGGCCGAGGCCATGCTGCACAAGGCCAAAGTCACCACCCGGCTAGGCGTCGTGGACAACGGCACAAGTCACCTGGACTACACCGACATCGAAAAGGAACGGAAGCACTCGGTCGATCCATCCGTAGCGTTCCTCGACCACGCGGGCGTCTTGCTGAACATTCTCGACGCCCCGGGCTATCCGGACTTCATCGGGGGGGCCATCAGCGCTTCGGGGGGTACGGATGTGGCGGTAATTGTGATTTCCGCCCCGGCTGGCATCGAGGTCAACACCCGCCGCATGTTCAAACTGGCTCAGGACAACCAGATGTCCATCGCACTGGTGGTCAACAAACTCGACGGCGAAAACGTGGATCTCCGGCGCCTCATGGCAGAGATTACCGAGACGTTCTCCGCCGCCTGCAAGCCGATAAACCTGCCCGTCGACGGGCACAAGGGCGTGGTGGACTGTCTTGCGGGCGCCGAAGGCGCCAGCGACCTGGGCGACATCGCCGACGCCCACACCGAACTGGTGGAGAATATCGTCGAAGCCGACGAGGCGCTCATGGAAGCCTATCTCGGCGGCGAGGAGTTGTCGGCCGACCGGTTGGCCGAGGCGGCCACCACCGCAATGATCGAGGGCACGGTGATTCCGGTGCTGTTTACCTCGGCCAGGGCCGAAATCGGCATCACGGAGTTGCTGGAAGCGGCCGCGAAATTCTTCCCCTCGCCGGTACAGGCCAAGGGCCGGCCGGTCACCAACACCGCCGACCAAGAAGCCCAGGAGGTCGAAGTAACCGCCGATGCCGACAAGCCCATGGTCGCCCAGGCATTCAAGATCACCACCGACCCGTTCGTGGGCAAATTGGCGTGGATCAGGGCCCTCCAGGGCAGCGTAACACCCGAGACAACCTACCACCTCGGCGACGAAAAGAAGTCCGCCAAGATCGGGCACCTGTACAAGATGCAAGGCAAGGAGACACACGAAGTCAAGAGGGTGGTCGCCGGCGACATCATCGCCCTGGCAAAGATCGAAGAGATTCGCGTCGGGTCCGTGCTGCACACCGACAACCAGCCTATGGTCCGTGCTCTGCCG
>JASLZV010000220.1 GCA_030754715.1 Phycisphaerae bacterium | reverse complement strand
GTTATTCTCCAAACTTACCGTGTTCGTTCGCGGGAGCCGGATATTGTCGCGGCCCGTCGTAGCTCAGCGTGCCGATTCGAGCATAGGCGAGTCGATATGCAACACTGACATTGGACTTGGAAAAACAATTAGCGAGGATTCGACAGAAATGGACTCCTTCCCTTCTCCGTGAAGCCTTTCCAAGCACTATAAACCTACCGGCCGAAGACCTTTGCGTCAAGGGAAAAATACTGGAACTTGGGTTTTTGTTGGTGGTGTTTTATGATGGTGCCTCGGCGGCGGGGCATTCGGCCTGGCGGTTTGCGCACAAGTAACTTATCCGTTGCCGGGGCTGTACTTCGGGCAGAAAACCGCGAATCAATCCTTGCAAACGGAAAGGGTGGTGCGGATAATTGTGTCACAGGAGCGACAGCAGGAGTCCCTCCTGTCCGCTTACGGGCAAATGTATCCGGCGGCGTGCTGCCTCGGGGTACGGGGATTTCAGAAATGATCAGGTTCTTTTGTTGCAGTTGTTGGAAAAGAATCAGCGTGGATGATGACGCAGCCGGGGCGACCGTGAAGTGCCCCAGGTGCGGAGCGGTCAACGTCGTGCCCCAGACTGATGAGAGCACTTCGCCGGAGGGCGAGGATTCTGTCGCCGGTTCTCCTCCCTTGCCCAGCAGCGCCAAGGAGGCTCTGTCCGATCTGTCGAATTACGAGCAGGCTGCCGTAATAATCCAGCCGGTACCCCAGAAGAAGCCGCTGCTGCCTCGGATTCCCAAACGCGTATTGTTTACGGCTGCGGGAGTACTGCTGCTGCTGGCAGCCGCCCTGGTTTGCTGGCTTTGCCTTCGAGATACCTGGGAGAGGGACCACCACGATCGCATCGTCGCCCTTGAAAAGGAAGCGACGTCGCTTCGCCTCGACGCGCGTTTTGAACCGTCCGTGGAGAAGTACAGAGAACTGTTGTACCTGGTCGGCCGTCGAAAAATCAGGAACCCGGATCTGGCGGGGGTTGTCCGGTCGGCCAGGGAGGGTGTCAAATTGGCCAGGAAGGGCATAGAGGCTCAAAAGAGCCACGGGTATTACCAGAGAAACCAGCAGACCATTCTTGCGGCAATGTCGAAAGGGCGCCGGGCAGCCGAACGGGGACAATGCAAGCAGGCCGCCGAAGCGTATCAACGGGCGGCCGACCTGATGGAGAAATCACCGTATATCACCGGCGAGTTGGCGGTATTGCTCAAACAGGCCAGAGCAGGGCAGCAAGTCGCCCGCAGGGAGTGGGAAGGGGTTCTTAAAGCCAAGATATCGGGTCCGGCTGCAAAGGCGGAAGCGGCTCTTGAGCGGGGCGAATTTGACGAGGCCGAAAAGCAATACAGGGATCTTATCGGGTTTGTAGCGACCCACGGGATACAGACCGCCAGGACGAAGGAAGCCGTCTCGTCGTGGCAAATCGTGTTGAGTCAAATTCCCCAGCGGAGGGAACATCAGCAGCACCTGGCGGCTCAGAAGGGCGACGAAGCAAAACGGCTGGCCGAAAAGAAGCGAACCCAAGAGGCGCAGATACGTACGGCCGAAGCGGAATTGCGCCTCTGGCGAGAGTTCTACAAAATAGTGGAGAAGACACACGACCATGTCGACTCCCTTGCCGTGGCGGATGCTGCAGTGCTCAAGGCGCTGGTCGAGAGTCTGGCCGGGGCGCATTCGCGGCTGCCTGCCGAGGGTTTGAGCGAGCACGCCAAGACCGCGCGGAAGTCAGGCGGGGAGGTGGTGGTCTCGGTGCGGGCCTATCACAAAGCCCTCGTGGTGTTGGGCCGGGGTGCGGAGGAGACTGACCCGGGGACAAAAGGTCAGGCCGATGCCACGTTGGAAAAATACAAGCTGAGGTCGCTCGGACGACGGGTCAGCCGTGACGTCGTGGCCTTTGTCTGCGACTATGTTGTATTCACGAAGGCCTCCGGGACAGGGGTTACGATCGAATCAGAGGAATTGAGGAAAACAATCAGGCAAAAGTGGAGGAAAACGGTCACCTGTCCCTACTGCCGCGGCGCCGGATGGATCGATTGTCCCTCCTGCCGGATCAAGGGCCGAAGCACCGGCCTCAAGAAATGCCAGGCATGCAAGGGGATAGGGAATGCGACGTGCATGGTGTGCAAAGGCGACTGGGGCACGAAATGCGCGAAATGCAAAGGCACCGGGAAAGCTCTCGGCGGCAAGTGCCGCCCCTGCAACGGCACGGGCTGGGTCGCCCGCGCGAAGGTGGGGCGAAGATGGCAAACAGTGCCTGGGCTATGCTACAGGTGCGGCTACAGGCCCTTGGAATTAAGAGGAACGGTTCCCTGCTCCAAGTGCCTGGGCTCGGGTCATAGTGGGGAAGTTTGTTCCGCCTGTGGGGGCACCAAGAGAATCCCGTGTCCATATTGCAAGGGGCCCACAGCTGGCGCGCCGGCGTCGCAGCCGTCGCCGAGACCGGCGGCTGAAAGTTCCACACCTCTCTAAAATCACCGGCCGCCCCGACCGCCGCCGCCTGCGGCGTGGGGAACGGCTTACTGGACTAGCTTGCAGCCACCTTGCACTTCGAAGTGCACCACCTTGGAGGCCTTCTCGTTCGTACCGCGGGGTTGGGTGGTGGCTGTGTCGATGCCGGCATCGCGTGGATCGATATAACTGCCCGCCTTTATCGTGCCGGAGATCCGAACCAACGGTTCCCCGCCGGAGGCCGTCGGATCCGGTCCCCTGCCTCCAATGGTGACCAGTACGGTCAGGTCACCGTGTCGGGCCGTTACAAAGGTCTTGTCGCCGAGTGCGATCACCGACTTGTACCACCTGGCTTCTGCTTGCAGTTGTTTTATTTCTGCCTGCAACTTTTCGATCCGGCGCTTGGCCCTTTCTACTTTTGTGCCGGCTCCGCCGTAGCCCTGTATCTTTCGCTTGGCCGTCATTATCTTCAGCAGGGTCAGGTGGTATCTGTCCTGGGCGTATGCCTTGGTCATTTTCTGGTAGGAACGCATCCGCATTACCCAATCGATTCGTCGTCCGACGAAGCCCTTGTTGTCTTGGAGCCACTTCTCGGTGGACTTTGCGTACCCGGCGGGGAACAGCGTCGTCCGCAGACGGATCTGTTCGGCCATAGACGCCACGTCGCGCCACCAGTTGGAATCCTCGTCATAGAGAGTGATGCTCATCGCCCCGCGTTTCCTATCGGCCGGGGAGGGGTTCTCAGGCGAGACCGCCCGCAGTTGCTTTTGCAGCGTCTCGATCTGCGCCTTGAGCCGGCGGTTGTCCGACTGGAGTTTGCGAACCTGGTTACGAAGTTCCTCAACGGCATCGGCTGGCGGGTCGACCGCAGGCGAGGCCGCCGCCGCGGCTAACAACAGAGCCAAACACATTTGCGTCTTCATGTTTCTGCCCCTTTCTCACGTTGTGTGGCAATCTGGGTCCCCGAGGGCATGGAACGGAGAGGCTCGTCTTCTCATCCCCTTTTTCGACATTCTGTGCAAGGTCCTGCAAGGAAATGCAAGGAAAGGAGCCTTGTCGCTCAGTTGTGCTTTGCATTCAGCACATTGGATGAGAGCCATCTTCTTCTCCGTTCAAGCACAGCGTGACGTATAGGCGAACGTCTTGGGACGCCCCGGTGCGAAACGTTCCGCTTGATGCGATGGTTGGGGCCTCATTCTATTTGTCGCCGTAGTACAGTTGTTTTGCCAACGCGCTGGTAGGAGTGACGGGCTGCGAAGGGCCTGGCGGAACCGGTCAAGGTGCTGGGCAACCTCTTCGACCCTCGTCTCTCCGGACAATCCCGACTCAATTGGCATGTACTATCGTCTACGACCATTTTGCCTCGGCGCGCGGATTGGGGCCAAAGCGCGTGCCCGAGGCGTGCTGGGTGCCCGACGGCTGGGGCAGGCCGCCAGCCGGTTCGTTGCTGGTGCGGCCCCAGTTGTCCGACCGGTGCAGGATGGCTTCATTCCAGCGGGCGCTGTCCCAGTACCGCTTGATCGCCCCGTC
>JASLZV010000021.1:8654-11971 GCA_030754715.1 Phycisphaerae bacterium | reverse complement strand
ATTATCGTGCACCTGGTTGATGCCGTGGCAATGAACACGATCGGCACGCAGGCGTGTTTTAACTCCCAGGCGACTTACGGCATGGAGGTAACCACGCGGATGATCGCCGCCGAGAAACGCGGTCCCGAACGCCTTCAGCGGCTTGTCGTTGAGGATATCAACGGTCTGATCTTCTCGCTTGCCGCGGAACACGACGTGAATCTGAAGGATATCACCGCCGTTGTCTGTGCCGGGAACACGGCCATGATGCACTTTTTGCTGGGGCTTGCCACGAACAACATCCGACGGGCTCCCTATATCGCCGTCACTGTCGAACCGCCCCCCTTCCGAGCGGCTGAAGTGGGTATTAAGATCAACCCCAGGGGGCTATTGTTCGTCATTCCGGGCACCGGCGGGTGGGTCGGCGGTGACCTGACCGCCGGAATACTGGCCACCGGACTCTACGAGATGGACGGCATCGGGATGCTGATAGACGTCGGCACCAATGGTGAGATCATCCTTGGGAACAAGGAATGGCTAATCGCCTGTTCGGCGTCGGCCGGGCCGGCCCTGGAGGCGGCGGGTGTCGAATGCGGGATGATGGCCCGTCAAGGCGCCATCGAAAAGGTGTACATTGAAGACGGGCAGGTCAGGTATGAGGTAATCGGCGGCGGTCAGCCGGAAGGGATATGCGGGTCCGGCATCATCGACCTGGTGGCCGTCCTTCTGGCCGAGGGTGTGATCGACCGCAGCGGAAAATTTATCCGCCAAAGCGATCCGCGAGTCCGATTCAAGAAAGAGCGTGGACGTTACATTCTGGCCGAGAAGTCCGAGACGCTCAGAGGCAAGGCAATCAGCATTTTTCAGGATGATATTGACAACGTAATCACGGCCAAGGCGGCCATCTTCGCTGCTGCAAAGATCATGCTCGACCGTCTGGATCTGAAGTTTTCGGACGTCGACAAAGTCATGATTGCCGGCGGATTCGGCAGTTATATCAGCTTGGGCAGCGCTACGGCGATAGGTCTTCTACCGGACCTGCCCGCTGCTGAGACTCTTTACGTTGGAAACACTTCCATCGGGGGCGCGAAACTGGCTGCCCTGTCCGGCGAGGCCCGCGGGGTTCTGCGCGAGATCGTCAACAGGACAACCTATTACGACCTGATGGGCACGGACGATTACGTGGACCAGTTCAAGCAGGCCATGTTCCTGCCGCATACGAATATCGAGTTGTTTCCTTCGGCGGCGGAACAGGCCGTCGGTAATTCCGGAGTGCGTTAGAAGATGGCCCGTACGATCGCCATAACCGGTAAAGGCGGGGTGGGCAAGACCACGATAGCCTCGCTGATTATAGGCTATCTCAGGGCGAATACTCCCGGTCCGATTCTCGCTGTTGACGCCGATCCGGACTGCAACCTGGCGACTGTTCTGGGGATCACCGTGGAGGCTACCATCGGCGATCTGCGCGAGGACATACTGCGAACAATAAAGGATTTTCCAGCCGGCATGTCCAAGGAAAACTACGTGGAGGCGGGGCTGCACGAAATCATCGCCGAGACGCATAAGGTCGATCTGATCACGATGGGGCGCGGCGAGGGGCCCGGATGCTACTGTTTCATCAACAATCTGCTACGAAAGTTCGCCGATGATCTCCTGCCGTCGTACCAGTGGATGGTAATGGACAACGAGGCAGGCATGGAGCATCTCAGCCGCCGGACCACCTCCTACGTCGACCATCTGATTGTCGTGATCAATGAGAACCCACTTTCCATCGACTGCGCTGAAAGGATCGCCCGACTACTTGACGATCTGGACGGAAACGTGCGCAAGAAATACTTTCTCTTGAACGCCGTAAGGGAAGACCGGACGTCTGTGGTTATGGACAAGATGGTCGGCTTGGGACTGGAGTATCTAGGCGCCCTTGCCCGCGACGATGCGATTGAAGAGGCCGTCTTTTGCGGCGAGTCAATTTACGGTCTCGCTGAGACGACCGCTGCGAAGGCAATCGACCGGATAATGCGGAAGATAGGAGTAGGCTAATGGAAGTCGCAGACATAACAGAGAAGTGGACGAATCGAATCAGGACCGTCACCATCGGCGCCACGCCCGAAGAGGGCGGGACGCGCGGCGGCACGGTTACCGTGGGCGGCGAGACCACCCTCCCGTTTCTCATGTTCGAGGGCGAAATACCAAACCGTCCCATCGTCGCCGGCATGATCGCCGACGTGGTGCCCGATGGCTGGCCGGAGGTCCTCAAGAACGCCATCGGGGATGTCATCAACTCGCCGGCCGAGTGGGCCCAGAAATGCGTGGAGGAGTTCAAAGTTGACGTAATCAGCCTGAAGTTGATCGGTGCGGACCCCGCCGGGGCCAACCGCTCTGCTGCGGAGGTGGCCGAAACCGTCAAAGCCGTACTCGAGGCGACCGACGTGCCCCTGATCTTCTGGGGATGCGGCGACGAAGAAAAGGACAACGAAGTGCTGATGGAATGCTCCCACGCGGCTAAAGGTGAGCGGTGCCTGATCGGCTCGGCCACCGAGACCAATTACCGGACTCTCGGGGCGATCGGGACGGCCGACAAGCACAAGGTGATAGCCGAGGCGCCCGTGGACATCAACATCGGCAAGCAGGTCAACATCCTGCTCCAGGACGCCGGATTCTCTCTGAACGACGTGGTGATGTGCCAGACGACCGCGGCGCTTGGCTACGGCTTCGATTATGTCTATACGATTTTCGAGCGGGTCAGGATTGCCGGCCTCAAGGGCGACGACCTGATGGCGCTTCCGCAGATCGCCAACGTTGCTTGGGAGGTGTGGAAGGTCAAGGAGGCCATCCAGGACGAGGACATCCTGACCGGCTGGGGCTCGCTGGCGCAGCGCGGCCCGCTGTGGGAAACGACTACCGCCATAGGCTATCTGCACGCCGGGGCCGACATCTTGACGCTGGCGCACCCTCAATCCATCGCGGCGGTGCGACTGGCTATCGATGAGATGATGACCGAGTGAAAGGAGAACAGGAATGATATTCATCGGCGAGAGGATCAATACGGGCTTCAAGGACATCAAGCAGGCCGTCATGGATAAGGATCCCGCCCCGCTGCAGGCCTGGGCCAAGAAGCAGGCCGACGCCGGCGCCGGTTATCTTGACGTCAATCTCGGGGCGGTGTCCGCCGACCCGTCGGACATGTGCTGGATGATTGAAACGGTGCAGGATGCTGTCGAAACGCCGATATGCATTGACACCAACAAACCGAAAACTGAGTCGAATAAAATCGATAAGACCGTAAAATCGAAACATACGCCAAGCAGTCTTCCATATTGGTTCGTGAAATGCATCCA
>JASLZV010000021.1:0-8644 GCA_030754715.1 Phycisphaerae bacterium | reverse complement strand
CCGAGCATAATGCCTCCATCATCGGTCTTGTGATGGACGAGGCGGGCACGCCCAAAAACGTGAACAAGCGCGTCGAAAACGCCGGGAAAATCCTTGCCAAGGCCATGGAACTGGGTATGTCACCGGACCGGGTGTTCCTCGACCCCATCGTCATGCCGCTTAAGTTCATGCAGGACCAGGCCAAGGATATTCTAGAAGCCGTCCGCCAGTTCCTGCTGTTCTCGGATCCGCCGCCCAATATTGTGTGCGGCCTGTCCAATATCTCCACCAGCACGACGCACAAGAACCTGATCAACCGCATCTTCCTGGTCATGGCGATTAACAACGGCATGAGCGCCGCCATCTGCGACGTCTTGGATACGGAACTTGTCAACGCGGCCTTGACCGCCGAACTGGTGATGAACAGTGAGATTTACGCCGACTCTTACGTGCGAAAAGTGCGAAAATGAAAACCCTTATTCTGCGGCCCGAGCCGCGCGCGGGCGATCGGAAGCCAAAAGGTCCTTACGCGCAAGAGTTCTGCAGCTCCTACGCTGAAAGGGTAATCGGCAATCTCATCGGCGATGAGGGTTTTTGTGCCTCTTGCGGGCCGGATTGCAACGCTTGCCGCAAGCCCTATCACCGCGGATTCCGCCGGAATATCGCCGGGATAATCACCCTCCCGGGCGTGCTGCCCTACCTCTTGGAACGCCCTGCCGACTACGTGCCTGACGATGTGCCCCCGCACGACGTTATCCTGGCCATTAACGTTCACGAGCAGATCCTGCTGGAGTTTCTCAATCGCTGCCGGCGGTGGGGTACGCGGGGGGTTGTGGTGCCCCTTGAGTCGCCCGACTGGGTGAGCGGCTCGGCACGGGCCCTGGCGCAGGCTACATGCAGCCAAAACGGCGTCGAGGTGGCGTTCCCCAAGCCGTTCTGCGTTTTTGATCCGCCGGCTGGAACGGTGCTTGCGGAGTTTCGCCGGCGATTCTGCATCGGAAAACCCGAGGTCGAACTTGCCGTGCAGAAGGGGAAAATCCGTAAGGCCCACGTGCACGTCTCGGCCGCCTGCGGGGCTACCTATTACGTAGCCCGATGGCTTACCGGAAGCAGCATCGACGACGACCTGAAGTATGAGATAATCGCCAAGAGGTTGCACAGTTACCCGTGCACCGCGAGCATGAAGTGGGACGATGAAATCGGCGACACGATCATGCACCTGGCCAGCCAGGCGCACTACGAAATTCTCACGCCCCTGACCGGTGAGGTTCCCCACGAGCCGGACATGGTGGTCTCGCCGCTGGGCCGAATGGTCCAAAAGCCCGTTGCGACTCGGGAAAACGTCAAGAACATCGAACACGCCAAGGAGGCCATACTGAGGGACCTTGCCTGCCAAGGCACGACGTGCTTGCGGGACCTCAGAAAAAAGCGGAAAATAACGCCGGCGGCCGTCAATTCGGCCCTGCTGCTTCTCAAACAGTCCGGAAAAATACGCACCGAGGGCGATAAGATTTTCAAGGCCTGAGTTCCGCCGGATCGCCCGGCTCGAATCGGTTTGGGTATCGAACAGTGAAACCTCTGTATATTGCCGGGACAAAACGGAACGCCGGAAAGACCACGTTGTCGATCGGCCTGCTGCGTTCCTTTCGTCGGCGGGGTTTATCCGTGGCGTATACCAAGCCCCTGGGACAGCGCGCCAAGAAGTCCGGTGGCAGGTTCATCCACGACGACGCCAAGGTTGTTGCGCAAATCCTGGGCCAGAGAAGTGAAGATCAGATAGAGATGGCCGTCCCGCTGCCCAGCGGACGGGTCGAAAAAGAGGTCTTCGATCTTCACACGGACGAACTGATTGCCGGGGTCCGTCAAGGGTGCCGGACCTTGCAGGGCAGGCACGACATCGTGATTGTCGAGAGCATGGGGCACGTTGCGGCCGGCTCGTGCCTGGGCCTGTCGGCCGCCGACGTCGCACGAAGCATCGAGGCGAAGGTGCTGCTGATTTCCGGCGGTGGGATTGGCAGCGCCATCGACGACATCTCCCTGTGTGGGAGATTCATCACCGCCGGCGGAGCCGACCTGATGGGGGTGATAGTCAACAAGGTCTGGCCGGAGAAGTACACCCGCGTCAAGGCGGCCACCACACGGGGTCTGAAGAATCTCGGTATCCGCTCGTTCGGCACCGTGCCGTATGAAGAAATCCTCGCCTCCCCGACTGTCGGGCAAGTGGCCGAACAACTGGATAGTGAGATCCTTTGTGGGGCTGCGGGCCTGGACAACCGCGTCGGCAAGATACTGATCGCCGCGATGGAACCCGACCACATGGTTCCGTATCTGGAGGATCGGGCGCTGGTGATTACCCCCGGTGATCGAAGCGGCAATGTGTTGGCCATCCTTGCCACCCACATGCTGTCCAGGGGGGCCGAATCGCCGGTGTCGGGAGTTATATTGACCGGTGGTTTTCGGCCGGCCCAATGGGTGGTCGACCTGCTGGCGGGGTCCCGCCTGCCGGTTATCCTGTGCAGCGATGATACCTACACGGTGGCGGCCGAGTTGCACCGGAAGGTCTTCAAGATCACCCCCGACGACAAGGAGCGAATCGAGTCGGCCCCCACGCTTGTGTCGCAGCATGTGGACACGGACGGTATCCTGGAGAGTCTTGGCGGCTGAGCCGATGGGAAAGGACTTTTTTCAGCCGCCAGTTGAGTAAGATACAAGGCTGCAATGGGTGCCCCGGCGAGGGTCGCCGCTTTTATCAGTCCCTGCGGTTTGGCGGCCGTTGGCTAAACCTCCTGAAGGGTGAGGAGTTACGCGATGCCCAAGGTTGTTGAGATTCCCGTGGTATGGCTTCAAGGCGGTGCATGCACCGGATGCGCCGTTTCGCTATTCCCGTGCTGGTGGGGATCGTGATGCTCAAGTCGGCCGGAATGGCCAAGTACATGAACCGTGGTGTCCCCGGCGTCAGCGTGCCCGACGCCATCATCCAGCGCCTGACCGACGCGCCAAAGGAAGATCGCCAGAAAATATCGATCGAAATCTGCGGGGACTTGATCAGCAAGATGAAACACTGCTGCCAGGGCGCACACCTGATGACGCTCGGGTGGGACCACTGCGTGCCGGGCATCGTCCAGGCCGCGGGGCTTGCGTAGCGGTCCTTTCCGGCCGCGGCGCAGAATGTTGTCCACGCCTGTTCGCTACGGCTTGCACGGTTCGATTCGCACCGCGCAGACCTTAAACTCGGGGATCTTCGCCACCGGGTCCAGGGCTGCAATCGTCAACCGGTTGGCCGGGGCTTCGTGGTAGTGGAATGCCAGGAAAGCCGCCCCGGGTGTGACGCGCTCGGTCAGGTGGGCGGCGATTTCGATTTGCCCACGTCGCGATGCGATGCGGACCTTTTGACCGTCTGTAATGCCGATCCGCCCGGCGTCGTCGGGGTGAATCTCGATGATGCCCACCGAAACCAACTCATCGAGCACCCGCGACCGACGGGACATTGTGCCGGTATGGAAGTGCTCGAGGATGCGGCCGGTGGAAAGGAGGAATGGGAATTCTCCGTCGGGCAGTTCCTTTGGCTGGATGAACTCCACGGGGTGAAACTTGCCGCGCCCGCGTGTGAACTTGCCTTTATGCAGGTAGGGAGTCCCGGGATGCCGGCGGTCCGGGCAGGGCCATTGCAGCGAATCCTTTTCGAGCCGGTCATAGGTGATTCCGCCATAACTCGGTGTCAGCGAGGTAATCTCGTCCTGGATGGCTGAGGGGTGATCGTAAGACATCCGGTAGCCCATGCGCCCGGCGAGGTCGCAGAGGATTTGCCAGTCCGCTCTGGCTGCTCCAGGCGCGTCGATGGCCTTGTAGACGCGCTGCACGCGCCGCTCGGTGTTGGTGAAGGTGCCGTCCTTTTCCGCAAAGCTGGCGGCTGGCAGGACCACGTCGGCCAACTGGGCGGTCTCCGAGCAGAAGATGTCCTGAACGACCATGAACTCCAGATTTTCCAGCGCCTTGCGCACGTGGTTCTGGTCGGGATCCGAGAGCATCGGGTTTTCGCCCATCACGTAGATGGCCTTGAGCGTGCCTTCGGCGGCGGCGTTGATCATTTCCACCACGGTGAGGCCCGGCCGGGGCGAAAGTTCAACGTCCCAGGCCTGTTCGAACTTGGCGCGACCCGTCTGGTCGGCCACCTTCTGATAGCCGGGATAGACGTTCGGCAGAGCGCCCAGGTCGCAGGCGCCCTGGACGTTATTCTGCCCCCGGAGCGGGTTGATGCCGGTCCCTGGCCGCCCGATGTTGCCGGTGAGCATGGCCAGATTGGCCAGCGACAGCACTTTGTCCGTGCCGGTGGTGTGCTGCGTGATGCCCATGGAGTATACGATGGATGCGACCGGCGCTTTGGCATAGATGCGTGCGGCCCGGACGATGTCGTCGGCCGGTACGCCGGTTATTTTCTGGGCCAGTTGCGGCGAGTAGGGCTCGACGGCCCGGCGCAACTCCTGAAAACCCTCGGTCCGTTCGGCAATAAACTGCTCGTCGGACAGGCCCTCGGCGAGAATTACGTTCATTATCGCGTTGATCAAGGCTATGTCCGTGCCGCCCTTTTGCTGCATGTGAATTACGGAGAATTCCGTCAGTTCGATCGATCGAGGGTCGGCTACGATCAGCGGTATTCCGCGGTGAGATACCGTTCGCTTGATGGCCGAGCCGATTATCGGGTGGCATTCGGTGGTGTTCGAGCCGATCACGAAGATGCAATCAGTGACATCGAAATCCTCGATGGAGTTGGTCATCGCCCCGCTGCCGAAGGCCTGAGCCAGCCCCGCCACGGTGGAGGCGTGGCACAGGCGCGCGCAGTGGTCGACGTTGTTGGTGCCGATCACCGCACGCATGAATTTCTGCATGATGTAGTTTTCCTCGTTAGTGCACTTGGCCGAGGACAGCCCGCCGATGGCGTCGGGGCCGAAGCGGTCTTTGATCTCGCCCAGACGTTGGGCGACCAGGTCCAGGGCCTGGTTCCAACCGGCCGGTTGGAGTATTCCGCTGCGGCGGATCAGCGGCTTGGTCAGCCGTTCGCTGTGGCCGATAAAGTCGAAGCCGAATCGGCCCTTGACACACAACAGGCCCTTGTTAACCCCCAGCTTACCCCGGCCAGTGACCTGAATGATGCGGTTGTCGCGAACGCTTAGCACGATGGTGCACCCACAACCGCAGTAGGGGCAGATCGTTGCGACTCGCTGCAATTCCCATACGCGCCCCGCCCCGGCGCTGTCGGCGTACGACAGTGCGCCGGTGGGGCACACATCGATGCAGTTGCCGCACTCGTTGCAGACGGATTGCTGTCGTGATTGTCCCGGTGGGAGGGAGATTCGGGTTTCGAATCCCCTGCCGTAGTAATCGATGGCCCCGGTGACCTGAACGTTCTGACACACTTCCACACACCGCCCGCACAGGATGCACTTGCTGTGGTCATGTACGATGGCCGGGCCGTCCTGCACGGGCTCTATCTTCACAGGCGCCGCGGCGGAGAACTCCGGTTCCTTCACGCCCAATTCATAGGCGTATTTTTGCAGGGCGCAATCCCCGGCCTTTTCGCAGGTCAAACAGTCGTGCGGGTGGTCCGACAGGAGCAGTTCGATGACCATCCGCCTCATTTGGCGGAGTTCTTCGGTGTTGGTGCGGACGACCATGCCCGCGGATGTCGGATGCGAACAGGCAGTCACGGGTACTTTGGCCCCTTCCACCTCCACCAGGCACAGCCGACACGAACTGGTGGGAGGCAGTCCCAAGGCGGGGTCGTAGCACAGGTGGGGGATATCGACGCCCACAGTGCGTGCAGCCTCCAGGATCGTCGTGCCGTCGGGCACGGACACCTGAGAGTCGTCGATTGTGAGCGATATTTCTTCAGGCATTTCTCGGCCTTTCGTTCCTTGTCATTCCAGGTCGCATCGCAGGCAGCGACGGGCCTCGGCCCTCTGTGCGGCGTCGAAAATCGTCGCGACCTTTTCCATCTCTTCCTGAATCTCGTTAATGGTCACCGTCGGGGAGGCCTTCTCTCTCTCAAACCTACACCACCGCGGCGAACGGGCATTTGTCCAGGCAGATCCCGCACTGCGTGCATTTCTCTTGGTCGATTACGTGAGCAGCCTTCTTTTCGCCGGTAATGGCGCCCACCGGGCAATTCTTCAGGCACAGGCCGCATCCCTTGCAGGCCTCCAGATCGATCTGGTAGCGGAACAACCCCCGGCACTGCTTGGCCGGGCAGCGTTTTTCGACAATGTGGGCTTCATATTCATCGCGAAAGTAGCGGATGGTCGAAAGGACTGGGTTGGGAGCGGTCTGCCCCAGCCCGCAGAGTGAAGTCTTCTGGATCATCTCGCCCAGCCGCATGAGCCGGTCGATGTCTTCCAACTCGCCCTGGCCGCTGGTAATGCAGGTGAGGATTTCCAGCATCCGCCTGGTGCCCACCCGGCAGGGGACGCACTTGCCGCAGGACTCTTTCTGGACGAATTCGGTAAAGAATCGCGCGATATCGACCATGCAGGTGGCCTGGTCCATGACGATCAGCCCGCCGGAGCCCATGATCGCGCCGATCCGTTGCACGGAGTCGTAATCGAGGGGCAGGTCGAGATATTCCGCCGGTACGCATCCGCCGGAGGGTCCGCCCATCTGGGCGGCCTTGAACTCCCGACCGCGCGGGATTCCGCCGCCGATGTCGAAGACAATCTGTCGCAGCGTGGCCCCCATGGGCACCTCGACCAGCCCGGTGTTGTTAACCTTGCCGGCAAGTGCGAAGATCTTGGTGCCTTTGGAGCCTTCGGTCCCTATCTTGGCGTAGGCGGCCGCACCCATTTCGATTATGCGTGGGATGTTGGCCCAGGTCTCGACGTTGTTGATGTTGGTGGGCTTTTGGAAGAGTCCCGAGACGGCCGGGAAGGGCGGTCGCGGTCGCGGCATGCCGCGGGAATCCTCCAGAGAGGCGATCAGGGCAGTCTCCTCGCCGCAGACAAACGCGCCGGCGCCCTTGTGGATGGTGATGTCGAAACCGAACTCCGTGCCGAGGATATCCTCACCGAGCAGGCCCGCCTCGCGGGCGTCGGCAAGCGCGATTATCGTGTTCTCGACCGCCAGCGGGTATTCGGACCGAACGTAGATGATGCCCTTTGCCGCACCGATGGCGTAGGCCCCGATGATCATTCCCTCGATCACCAGGTGGGGGTTGCCTTCCAACAGCGACCGGTCCATGAACGCTCCGGGGTCGCCTTCATCGGCATTACAGATGATGTACTTCGGCTCGGCCTTTGCGGCCCGGGTAAACTGCCATTTTCGGCCGGTAGGGAAGCCTGCCCCGCCGCGCCCGCGAAGGCCGGCCTGGATCACCTCGTCAATCACATCCTCAGGCGTCATGCCTCCCATGGCCTTGGCTGCCGCGACGTAGCCGTCACGGGCTATGTAGTCACCCAGGTCAGTCGGGTCTAGGATACTGTTGAGGCGAAAGACCGCCCGCTGTTGCCGGGCATAGAACGGGACCTCGTGGTCCTTGGCGATCCGTTTCCCCGTGGCCGGGTCCACGTAGAGCAGCCGCTCGATCGTCTTGTTCCCTATCACGGTTTCATCGATGATTTCGCCGATGTCCTCGATCTGGACGTTGGGGTAGAATATCCCCTGCGGCAGGATGACGACGACAGGGCCCTTTTCGCAGAAGCCGTGACAGCCCGTCCGCTTGACGGAGACGGATTCCGACAGGCTGCGGCGGTCCACTTCGTCGCGGAAGGTCTGCTCAACCCCCGGCGCCCCGAAGGCGGCGCAGCCAGTTCCGCCGCAGATCGTGATGAGTTTCTGCTTCGGATTCAACGCCCGTTTCATCTCTTGCTGCCACTTGCCAAAGGCGCCGATTGAGACCAGCCGTTCCATCAGTTCGTCTCCTCTTCGGTCGACTCGGCGACGACGATTTGGTCGAGCACCTCCTCGATGCGCTTCGCAGTGGCCTTGCCGTAGTACATGCCGTCCACCACGACCACCGGTGACAGCGCACAGGCACCGAGACACGCCACCGTCTCGAAGGAGAATATCATGTCCTCCGTCGTTTCACCGTCCTCGATGCTCAGGGCATTCCGCACGGTATCTATCACCTTCTTTCCGCCCCTCACGTGACACGCAGTGCCTCGACAGCAGCGGATGGTGTGGCGACCGCGAGGCTCGGTGTAGAATTGGGTATAGAAACTGACCACTCCGTAGATTCGGCTGAGGGGGATTTTCGTGCGGCGGCTGATTTCCTGGAGGGCGCCGGCGGGCAGGTATCCGAAGTGCTCCTGCACGTCCTGGAGGACGCCGATGAGGTTGGCCTCGGGCGAGACCTTCAGTTCGTCCAACAGCGCGCGCACATGGTCGGCTGGAGGTTCCTGGCCGGAAGCGGTCGGTGCGGCTTGCTCTTGAATCATGCCTGCAACCTTTCTGTTCTACTGTACTTCCGGTACGTGCACCGCGCCAGCAGCCGAGATTACCAGCACCACATTGTATCAGATTGCCCCCAGTCGTTACCAATCGCTTTGTTCGATTCGAAGCCTCATTGCTTTCGGTTGGTCGTGGGTTGGCCAACTGGCCCGTCAGCTCGTCCGGTACGCTCAGGCGGTGCGCACCAGCGGCTTGAGCTGCCCGGAACCACCGACACCGCTGCGGTTGG
>JASLZV010000219.1 GCA_030754715.1 Phycisphaerae bacterium | reverse complement strand
CGAGTTTGAAACTGTCTAACGCCTTCATCGGCTCTTGCTCCTATCAAAGCCCGCACTCAACCTACGACGTCCATTTGCTCAAGGAGACGATAATCGAACTGAAGGATTTCCACAGGCTCACCACGTCGGCCCCAACGGTGATGAACTGATAACCCATATCGACTAGTTCCTGAAAGTTGTCTACAGTGCCCGGGATGCCGGCAAACTTGCCGTATTTCCGGGCCACCTCAGCAACCCGCTTTCGCGTTTCGGCGATCCTGGGATTATCGAAATCCCCGGGGGTCCCGATGCCGTGACTGAAGTCGCACGCCCCAAACAGCAGGATGTCGATGCCTTCAACCTGGGCGATTTCATCGAGTTCATCCAAAGGCTCGGGGTCTTCGATCTGAATCATCGTGAAACGCTGTTCATTGGCTTCCTTGATGTATTGTTGCAGCGGGATGCTGCAATATCCGCCATCCGAGTTGCCGCCATCCAACGGGCGCCGCCCGATGGGATGAAACTTCGTGTACCATGCCACCCGCCTGGCGTCCTCGGCGTTCATGACGTGGGGGACCATGATGCCGGCTGCATCCATCTCCAGCGGGTTAATCATGTTGCTGTAGTTGCCGCGCTTCACCCGCACCAGCGTATCCACGTCGTGCATCTTGGCCGCCCGGATATGGTTTTCCACGTCGTGCAGGGTGTTTGGAACGTGCTCCATGTCCAGCCAGATACAATCGTACCCGCAGCGAGCGGCGATCTCTGCGATCCGCGGATCAGTAAGATTCAACTTGACGCACGTAGCCACCTTACCGGCTCGCATCTTGGCCAGAACGCGACTCGGCCGCATTTTCGCAGCATCTTTTTTCACGGTTCAACCTCCTAAAGAACTACAATTCGCGCACATTTCCTGCTGCTGTAGGCAGGGCGCAATGTACGGAGGCACCTTACCGGCTGGGCGGAGACTTTTCAACATATTTACGAAGTCTGTCTCGAAGGATTTGCCGGGGGACCCCAGATCGGCCGGTCGATCGTCGTTCACCACGCCGTCCAGCCGCCGTCGACCACGATCTGCGTTCCGGTGACAAAACTTGCAGCCTCAGAGGCAAGAAACACCACCGCGCCGGCGATCTCCATGGGGCGCCCAACACGTCCGAGAGGCGCTCTTTCGCCGAGCCTCTTTATAAAGTCCGCCCCAGTGCCCTGACCGGCCGGGTTGGGAAAGGCTCCGGGCACAACCGCGTTGACCCGCACACCCTTAGGCCCCCACATAACTGCTTGGTAACGCACCATTTGCAGGATGGCGGCCTTGGCGGCCCCGTAATCAACAGGGTTGGGGGCAAGCGGCGGGTGGTAGATTCGAGGGTCCGGACTGACCTTGCCGTACATGCTGGAAAAATGAATGATGCTGCCGCCGCCCCGGGCCATCATCACGCGCCCGGCCTGGCGGGAAAGCACATACGCCCCGGTCAGCGTGACCCGCAGGCCCTTTTCCCACTCAGCCATGCACATCTCGTCTATGGGCAGACCGGTCGAATAGTGAGCCATGTTCACCGCGACGTCCAGGCGGCCGTGTCGCTCGGCAAGTTCGTCGGCCACCGCGATAACCGCCGCCTCGTCGGTGATATCAAGCGTCATGGCCTCGGCCGACAGGCCGTCGGCAGCCAACAGGCCCCGCGTCTTGTCGGCTGCTTGCGCCTGTATGTCCGCCACCACCACGTGCGCCCCGTGTTCGGCCAGCGCCCGGCAGACCGCAGGGCCCAAGTACCCGGCCCCGCCAACCATCCACGCGACCTTGCCTTTCAGATCAAACATTTCACTCATTTGGGCCTTCCTGTCGACGCATTCCGTCCAGGACACAGCAACGGCAACAGAACCCACCACTGAAGGTCAGGAATACATGCCGTATTGCTCCACCATGTCGCGCATGATTCGTATTTTTTCTTCGTCCGCCCCCGGAGGGACCTGGTCACCGGCATTAGCAATCAGTCGAGGGCCTTGCTTTTTCAATTCAAGCCAGCGGATGACCGCCTTCTTGAAATCCTGCACATCAACTTCCGGCAGCCAGAGATTCGGCGAAACGCCCCCGGACAGGATGAAGTCGGGTCCGGCTTCCCGGCGGCACTGCTGGGGTGTCAGGTCGCCCATGGGCGTCGGCGTGACGGCGTCGGCACAGTCCGCACCGATATCTCTGAACATCTTCAGCGCCTCGCGAAGTCGCCCGTCAATGTGAACGGCAACGCATTTGCCCGCGGCGTGGAGACGCTTGATCGCTTCTTCGTAATATGGGCGCGACCATTCCTCAAAGAAAGCCGGCGGCTGCACGTCGCTGGAAAAATTATCGCCGAGAATCACCACCTCCGCGGGATACGTCGCCGCCACGTCAATGCACTTCAGGTTGTTTTTGTTGATCTGATCGATCACCTCGTGCATTGTGTCCGGCCAATCGCGGGTCGCGTATATCGTCGCTTCGATTCCCATCCAATAGCCCAGCAACTGTCCCATACCGCTGTAACCGGGCCCGGACAAATATGCCACGCCCACATCGCCAACATAGTCCACCCACCCCTGGTATCGCTGCGGCGCGGGAGAAAACGTTCTGCTGGCCAAGGCATAGCCCAGGACCCTGAGGTCCTTGCGGGTCTTTACCCCCCAATCGCTGATGGCCCAGGAATAGGAGCCTTCTTCCCACTTCCGTTGGCGGCTGATGGTTCCCAGAGGCGTCTGGTATTGCCACGTAATAACTCTCCCGTCGGCGCTCTTGGATACACTCGCCCGGACATCATCGCTGAATTTCACATCATAGAAGCTGCAGTTGTTCGGGACATAGAACCCGACACCATGTTTTCTGTGATAGTCAATCAGATCATATTCCGGCTTGTCATATTCTTTGCTAAGATCCCAGGGAACCTTATGCTTCTGATAGAACCAGTGCGACAGGTCCAGCATAAACGGCACGACGTCGGGGGTTTCGCCTCGATAAACGGCAAGAATTCGCTCGCGCAGATTCACAAAAGAACTCCATAGGCCGGGGCCGACCGATCACGACTCACCGTTATTCGACCGTTTGCCAAACCAACGCTCCATCCGCCGAACGCAGGGCCGCCAGGTTCACTTTCAGCGTCTGGAGGCCTTGTTCCAGCGTACACAAGGGTTCGGTCTTGCCCTCCAGCGCATCGAGAAAGGCGTTTTCCTGGACGGTAAACCAATCGTCCCGGTCCAACTGCGGCACGGCCTGATCCTGCCAATCCCCAAGAGGGCCACTCTTCCATCGCCAACGCCCCTCGTGCATCTCGAAGCGCAAGACACCCCGGCTACAAACCACGGTTATCGTCATTTCGTCGGCGTGCTGATATTGGTTCAGACTGTGGCAGCCCATGACATCCCCATGGCGGCTTATCAGGTGCACAGTGTCTTCAACTTCCACGCCCTCGAGCAACTGGTGGGTCGCGTCGGCCACAAGTCGATCAATAGGTCCGAGGAGCCATTCGCAGGCGTTGAGAACGTGTGTTATCGCATCCTGGATAGCCCCTCCGCCCGTGGCGCGGTCCGCGTAATAGATCTCACGATAGGCAGGCCGATTGATCGGGAAATTTTGCCCGCTTGTTGTGACAACTTGAAGGGGCCTGCCGAACCGCCCGCTGTGCAGCGCCTCCTTCATTGCCGCTAGGGCTGGATGCGCCCTGTACACATAAGCAACAGCCGCAACCAGGCCACGCTTCTTGACCCTTTCCATCAGCGATTCGACGCCCTCGGTTGTGGTGGACAGCGGCTTTTCTATCAGCAGATTGACGTTCGCTCCGGCCAGTTGCAACGCGATGGGGATGTGAATGTGTGCCGGAGTGGCGATTACTGCAGCGTCCCATTGGGCCTTCATCGCCTCCCGGACCGCGACAAATGATTCACGGATTTCGTACCGCTCGGCCACCTCTCCGCGGAGCGGATCATTGATCTCGCAGATTCCAACCGCCGCCCTTTTCGTTTTCAGCATACAGCGAACGTGGCGTTCGCCGATC
>JASLZV010000218.1 GCA_030754715.1 Phycisphaerae bacterium | reverse complement strand
TCCTGTCCGGTCGCCAGGAACTCGAGCCGCTGGACGTAGCGGTTCACTCGCTGATTAAGGTGGAAAAGTAGTAAAGACCCACTGGAGGCTCTCAAGCGATGATTTGTCGGGTCATAAGTTCTATCGACGGCTGAGGCGGAATAGGGTAAGCCCGGGCTCAGACATCCCTTGCTGCATGTGGTATTGATCCATAAGGACGAATAGGAATGCCCGAATACACGATTGTCCTGGCAGACCGGCAGCCGCCATTGCGTGGCGACATTGAGCGGACTCCATGGTCGCTGGCCGACGTGGCGTTGGTGGATCAGTTTCCGTGGTACGCTGGCGGTCTCAAGCAACTCACCACGGCGCGCTTGTTATACGACGCCGGGGCTCTGTACCTTCAGTTCATTTGCGAAGACAAGCACCTTTCTTCGGAGGTGCGTGAATTGAACGGCCCGGTGTGCAGGGATAGTTGCGTGGAGTTTTTTGCGACGATTAGTCCTGCTGATGGCCCGGACTATTTCAATTTCGAAGCCAATGCTTGTGGCGTGTTTCATCTTGGCTTCGGCCCCCATATTGATGATCGCAAGTTGATTTCACCGGGCTTGGCCCGTCAGATCCGAGTGACAACTTCCCTCGACGCGCCGGCCAAGGACGTTTCGCCCGATGACGACGGTTGGTGGCTGGTTGCGACGATTCCCTTTGAAGTAATCGGTGAACTTAGCGGACGGCAAGTCAAGCCGGCTGCAGGCGATGTGTGGCAAGGAAACTTTTACCGCTGCGGTGGAACCATCGACCCGCAATACGCCTGCTGGAGTCCGGTCGATACACCCCAGCCGCACTTCCATCAGCCGGGGTACTTCAGTGAACTTCGTTTCGCCTGAACTGCCCTGCGCCTTTCGTCCGAACAGGCACCAAGAAAACCGAAACCAAAGCGCAACATCGACCGCCTGCTGGTTATTCTTGTGGTTACCCTCATTATTCTACCTGCCGAGGAGTTTTCTGTCGGTTTCGAAAAGAGGCGCAGATGACTGCGCTGGTATTATCTCGCGGCTTGGTTATTGGGTCGGCTTGAGGGGTTTGCGCTCGATCTTGGTTGTTGAAACGCCCACAAAACGCTTCAGGTTTTCGGCGAAGACGCCATCGGTCGTTTCTTTCGACAGACCGAGTTGATTGAAAATATCCTTGTCCCGGCTGATCCACCCTCGGGCCCACTGCACGTTATAGTCATTTACGTGGCAGTCGGTGCCGAATATCATGTGGTGCTCGACATCGTATTCAGACTTGAAGAGCCGGGCCAAGACGTCGTGGCGGTTGACTTTGCATTCCATACGTTCATTCTACCACACCGGGAGCCCGAGAAGAATACAGCCATGTGGATCGGGAGGATTACACGGACATGCTGGGAGAAACAAAAGAGGATTCTGGGGTTACTGGATTGGCTTTTGGTTTGGCGGCCGGACCGTGGCATCGTAGAAGCACAGGTTATCCGCCTGTTTTTGGGGTGCACAAATTGGGCAGATTCCGGTACAATACAGGGTCCGCTGGTCCGTTGGGCTATGCTGGACTGAAGCCAGGGTCTCCCCGGGACGATAAAACCTAAGATGGAGTACGGGCGATGTATCGGTCGGAAATCAAGGTGGTGGATTGCACGATCCGCGATGGCGGGTTAGTCAACGATTCGAAATTCGCGCCCGAGACAGTGCGGGAGGTCTATCGGGCTATCTGTGAGTCCGGGGTTGACTACGTCGAGTTGGGTTACCGCAACTCCAAGGAGATGTTCTCGCCGGCGGAGTTCGGCCCATGGCGGTTCTGCGAGGAAAAGCATCTTCGCAAGGCGATGGACGGGATCGATCCGCGCGGCACCAAACTGGCGGTCATGCAGGATGCCCACAAGGCTGTCCCCGAAGACGTACTGCCCAAGGAAGATTCTGTGGTGGATATGATCCGTGTGGCCACGTACGTCAAGGATGTGGACAAGGCCATTCGTCTGGCCAACAACGCCACTGACAAAGGTTACGAGGCCACCATCAACATAATGGCCATCTCCCACGAGGGTGGAATATTTCTCGATGAATCGCTCCAGCAGATCGAGGAGGAGACCAGCGTCAATGCGGTCTACGTGGTCGACAGTTTTGGGGCCCTTTACAGCGAGGAAATACATTTTCTGGTCGAGAAGTTCCAGATGTACCTCAAGACCAAGGAAGTGGGCGTTCATTGCCACAACAGCCAGCAGTTGGCCTTTGCCAACACAATTGAGGGCATTATTAAAAACGCCAACTACGTGGATGGAACACTGTACGGATTGGGCAGGGGGGCGGGCAATTGCCCTCTGGAATTGCTGCTGGCTTTCCTGAAGAACCCGAAATTTAACCTCGTGCCGATCCTCAAGGCCATCGGCCAGACAATCATGCCGTTGCGAAAAGAACTTGCCTGGGGTTATCACATTCCGTACATGCTTGCCGGTGTGTTGAACCAGCATCCCGGAGAGGCAATAAAATGGATGGACATCCCGGAGTCGCGGAGGGATGACTATGTCAAGTTCTATTCGCAGATTACGGAAGATACGGAAGAATAAGGGGGAAAGTGGCTAGTGATTCATCGGTTGATTCGCTACCTTGTTAATGGGTCAACCGGTTTGCTGGTTTACCTGTCGTTGGTATGATTTCTCTACTTCAGGCGAAGAATCTGCCGGAAGAAAGCCGCGAACATGAACAGGACCGACACTGCTCCCTCGACCGACTTCGTCCGAAATATTGTTGCGGAAGACTTGAGGACAAATAAGTACGATGGTCGGGTTCACACTCGATTCCCGCCGGAGCCGAACGGCTATCTACACATCGGTCACGCCAAATCCATCTGCCTTAATTTCGGCATCGCGGTTGAAAACGAGGGCGGCCTGTGTAACCTGCGATTCGATGACACCAATCCGAGCAAAGAAGACGTTGAGTATGTGGAGTCAATCAAGTCGGACATTCGATGGCTTGGATTCGATTGGGGCGGCCGGCCGCTCTACGCCTCGGATTACTTCGAGCAACTATATGACTGCGCAGTGCGGCTGATCAGAATCGGCAAGGCGTACGTTTGTGACTTGAACGCGGAGGGAATCAGAGAGTACCGCGGTACTTTGACGACTCCGGGCAGGGACAGCCCGTATCGCAGTCGTTCGGTCGAAGAGAGCCTGGACTTGTTCCATCGCATGCGGGAGGGCGAATTCGAGGACGGGTCCCGTGTGCTCAGGGCGACGATCGACATGGCGTCCCCGAATTTGAATATGCGGGATCCCGTCATCTACCGCATTCTGCGGGCGTCGCATCATCGCACGGGCGACAAGTGGTGCATTTATCCGATGTACGACTTTGCCCACGGCCTGTCGGATTCCATCGAACGGATCACCCATTCAATCTGCACGCTGGAATTTGAAAATCATCGTCCGTTGTATGATTGGTTTCTTGACGAACTGAACGTCTATCATCCACGGCAAATCGAGTTCGCTCGCCTCAATCTCGCCTATACCATGTTGAGCAAGCGACGTCTGGTGGAGTTGGTGGAAGGGGGCTATGTCAGCGGGTGGGACGACCCGCGGATGCCCACAATAGCGGGCCTGCGAAGACGCGGCTACACGCCGGAGGCAATCCGGAACTTCTGTCGGCGCATCAGTGTGAACAAGTATGACAGTACCGTCGATATCGCACTGCTTGAGCACTGCATCCGGGAAGACCTGAACAAGCGAGCGCCGCGTGTGATGGGAGTGCTGCGCCCGCTTCGTGTGGTCATTGACAATTATCCCCAAGACCACAGCGAAGAACTGGAGGCCGTGAATAATCCGGAGGACCCAGGCATGGGGACGCGGAAGGTTCCGTTTTCACGTGTGTTGTATATCGAGCGAGAGGATTTCCGAGAGGACCCGCCGAAGAAATTTTTCCGTTTGGCCCCCGGCCGCGAAGTGCGGCTTAAACATGCATATTACATCAAATGCGAGCATGTAGTCAAGGATGAAAACACTGGCGACGTCA
>JASLZV010000217.1 GCA_030754715.1 Phycisphaerae bacterium | reverse complement strand
GCCGACAGCGAATCGGTCAGCAGCCAGATCACCAGCATCACCACGGTGAAGACTAACTGCAACACCACCCCCGCGACCGCTACGTTCTTTCCGCGTCTCTGAGCCGTCATGCGACGTATTTCTCCCTGGCGCAGCCCCGGCGGCCGCACAGCAACTTGCTCCGGCCCACCGGTGGCCATACAATTATGCGACTGCGAATCAAACTTGTCCCGCCCAAATACGTAGTATCCTTGCCCCCGGCAACCCGGGCGGCGGAGAAGCAGCCAACATGACCAAAATCTGGGCCATCTGCCGCACCACGTTCCTTCAGACCATCCGTCAACCTATATATGGCGTGCTCATCCTGGTTACCTTCGCCTTGATGGTGGGCAACCTCCCTCTTTCCGGCTGGACCGTCGGCAGCGACTACCACACCACCGACCAGAAAATGCTGGAGAACGTCGGGCTCAGCACGCTCCTGGTTACCGGACTGTTGATTGCCGCCTTCAGCGCCGCCGGCGCCATCGGACGTGAAATCGAAGACAAAACCACACTCACCGTAATCTCCAAACCGGTCGGGCGGGCAGCGTTCGTCCTGGGCAAGTTTGTCGGTTTGGCAGCCGCGGTAATCCTGGCCTATTACCTCTGCTCGCTCGTCTTCCTGTTGACCGTCCGTCACAAGGTCACACCCTCCGCCGCCGACCAGCTCGACTGGCCCGTTATCGTGCTGGGCGCCTCGGCCTTCGTCCTTGCGATTCTGGTGGCCGCGGTGGGAAACCTCGTGTTCGCCTGGACCTTCACCGCCGCCGTCGTGTGGTCGGCGGCAATCCTTCTGTCGGCGGCTGTGGGAATCGTCGCCTTCGTGGGCAAGGGGTGGCAGATCCAACCCTTCGCTCAGGATATCTCCCCACAGTTGATCGGGGCCATGGGATTGATGCTGATGGCGGTCACGATGTTCGTGGCCATCGCGGTAGCCGCCAGCACCCGCCTGAGCCAGGTGATGACACTGCTGGTGTGCTGCGGGATATTCTTCATCGGCTCGATGCACCACGCCCTGTTCGGCAGCGCCGCCCGGGACATCATTGTGCTTCGCGTGCTGGGGGCGATGCTTCCGAATCTGGCGAACTTCTACACGCTCAACGCCCTGATGCAGGACAAGGCGACCCCGGGCCTGTACTTCGCGCTGGCCGGCGGATACTGCGCCTTGTACGTTACCGCCGCACTGGCCGTCGGTATCGCCCTGTTCCAGACCCGCCCGCTGGAGGCACAGGGATCTTCGACCACCATGCCGCACCTCGTGGGCCTGCTGGCGTGGACCGGACGGACCGCCGCACTGGCTATGGGAATCGCCGGGGGTGTGTTGCTGTCGCTGCCGAGGTTCTATACGCTCGCCGACCTGTCCCTTGTCGCCGCGCTGCTTGTCGGGGCCGCCGCCGCCTGGGTGCTGTGGGGCCTGTTCGCCAGAGGGGTCCGCTGGGTGTACTGGCTGGCGGTAGCGGTGGCCGTCGTCAAACTCGCGCGGTGCGCAGCCGTTTCGCTGGTCGGACCGGCCGCGGACTGGGCACGCTGGCCCGGCGAGCAAAATGTGCACGCCGTCCTTCAGACCATTGCCATGGCCTGCGTAATGTTGATCCTCGTTTTGCCCAAAACACGCCGTCATTTTCGTTCCGAAGGTCTCCAAGTTAACCGCTTGGCTTCTAGCTAGCGATCACCGGCTCGACCCGCACCTGCGGGACGGCGGGCGACTCGCCCTGTGCTTCGTGAAGCTCCTCGCCGAAACGCACCAGGCGGGCTGAGTTGAATACCACGAACGTCGCCGCAAACATGTGCAGCAGAGCACCCAACACCGGCCACAGAACACCAAGCCCCGCCAAAACCAAAAGCGCCACCACAAATACAACCCCGAACAACAGGTTCTGGTGAATCACGCCGGCCGCCTTGCGGCTGAGACGCACCAGGAAACCCAGCCGCCCCAGATCGTTGTTCAACAGCGCAACGGTGGCAGAGTTAATCGCTACGTCACTACCCGCGGCACCCATCGCGATGGACATGTCGCCAGCCGCCAGTGCGGGTGCATCATTAACTCCATCACCAACGACGGCCACGCGGTGGCCTTGGCGCTTGAGGGCATCGACGAGTTCGAGTTTGTCAGCCGGCAGGACCTCGGCCTGAACCTCGGTGCATCCCATTTCGCGGGCCACCCGCCGGGCGACGGACCAGCGGTCTCCAGTGACCATCACCAGTTCTCGCACGCCCAAGTCGCGCAGTTCACCCATGGCTTGGCGGCCTTCGGCGCGGGTGCGATCCTCCAGGCCGATCCAGCCCATCAGTCGCCCGTCGCAGGCCACAAACAACGTGCTAAGCCCCTCCGGCTCGTCATACTTCGCATCGCTCAGAGGCTGCATGTCAACGCCCTGCTCGACGATCCACGCCCGGCGTCCCACCAGGACGCTGCGTCCGTCCACGGTGGCGCGGACCCCGCGCCCGGCCTGTTCCTCGAACTCGCTCGGGTCGCTCAGGGCGATGCGTGCCTTGTCGGCCACCGCCACCACCGCCCGTGCGACCGGGTGCCTGGAGCGGTGCTCAGCCGCCGCAGCCACCGACAGCAGGTCGGCCCCGTCGACGCCGTCAGCGGGCATCATCCTCGTGACGCTCAACTGGCCTGTGGTGAGCGTTCCGGTTTTGTCGAACACAAAAGCCGTCAGGTTCTTCGCCAGTTCGATGCTTGAGACGTCCTTGATGAGGATGCCCAGACGCGCGGCACACGAAAGTGAGGCCACCATCGCGGTCGGGACGGCCAGGATGATCGCGCACGGGCAGGCCACCACCAACATGGTAACGGCCCGCTCCATGTCCCTCGTGAAGAACAGCACCACCCCGGCCAGCATCAAGATTGTCGGGGTGTACCAGCCGGCGTAGCGGTCGATCATCCGCATGATCGGAATTCGGGTTTTTTCGGCCTCCAGGATGAGTTTCTGCACTTTTCCGAGTGTGGTGTCGGTCCCGGCGCGGGTTACGCGGAAGTCGAACGCACCGGAAAGGTTGTTCGTTCCTGAAAACACCTCGTCTCCGACGCCCTTGTCCACCGGAAGCGACTCTCCGGTAACGTTGGCCTGATTGATGGATGACTGGCCGGAAATAATCTCGCCGTCAGCGGCGATGTCGTCTCCCGGTCGCACGCGGATAACGTCGCCGGCGCGCAGGGAGAGAGGATCGACCATTTCCCCGTCGCCGTCAGGGGCCAGGCGGTGTGCCTTCTTGGGGGCCAAGCGGACCAGGCTCTCGATGGTGGCCCGGGCGCCCAGTGCGGTCCGCGTTTCGATGAGGTTGGCCAGCAGCAGGAAAAACGCCACCACGCCGGCGGCCTTGTAATCCATCGACGCGATGGCTGCAATCACCGCCAGGGCGACCAGTTCGTCCATGTGCATCTTGCCGCGGTACATGTGGGCGGCTGCGTGTATGATAATCGGCAGCCCCAACAGAATCGCCCCCACCAGGGCCAGTGCGGCACTGTAGAATTTATCCTCGAAGATCCAGTCAGCCAGGTATGCGTTGACGATGAGGATGCCGCCAAAGAGGATCCCCAGAATGAACAAGCTGGCCCGGCCGGTCTGGGCCTCGATGGACTTCTTGAGGATATCATTGGCCATGTCCTGCTCCGTGATTTTTTATTGCCCGCCATCGCCGGTCGCCGGGGGGGGGTGCCCCGGAAAGCGGCCGAGGCGGACGCAGACCGCCATGTGAGGATTCTACGACGGTCCGGGGTGCATAGTTCTACATAAAACCAGATTTTATAGAAACATCCAGCCGGAATTGCAATCCCGAGGTCCCGAAGCGAGTTCGGGATTTTAGTGGACGGGTGGCTTGCGGCGAATCAACCCCGAAGCCCTTCGACTCGCCCCCCAGGGGCTCAGGGCAAGGTCACGCAGGATGGAACGACGCGGACTTTTTTTAATCTCCGCAGCCCCCCCATCGGCGTGATTCATTGTCGGGCCAGCTAGAGGCTGTTATTGATATCCTCGATGGTCTTGAAGAA
>JASLZV010000216.1 GCA_030754715.1 Phycisphaerae bacterium | reverse complement strand
TCATCCCGATTCTCCAGGGGTACCGGTTCGGAGCCGCCCGTCTCTGCGATCAGGTCGCGCTCCTGGGCGCGCAACTCGTCAATCACAGCCTGGCGGTGCTGTTCTTCTTTTTCGTCGATAGGGGCCAGGGCCGGGATCTCCTCGTCGCTGACCGGTGCGGGGATATAGGTGCTCTGTTTGCAACAAGGGCATTTCCCCCGTTTGCCGCCCGCGGAGTCCGGAGCACTGATCTGTTTGTGGCAGTGCCCGCAGTGAAATGTGACCGCCATGGCTAGTCTCCCATAGCTTTGATTACCAGACGCTTGGGTCGCCGACCGTCAAACTCCACATAATATACCTGCTGCCAAGGTCCCAAGTCCAGCCGCCCGCCTGTAATCGGCAGGATCACTTGATGATGGACCAGAAGGTTCTTCAGGTGCGCATCGCCGTTGGTCTCGCCGGTGCGGTGGTGGCGATAGTCTTTCTTGAACGGGGCCAGGCCCTCCAGCCACTCGTCGATATCAGCCAGCAGCCCGCTCTCAGCATCGTTAACGAACACGCCTGCGGTGATGTGCATCGCCGAAACCAGCACCATACCCTCGCCAATGCCCGAGTCACTCACCACGTTTTTCACCTCCCTGGTGATATTGACGTACTCGCGCTTGGAGCGGGTGTTGAACGTAAGATACTCGGTCTTTGCATTCATTTTGTTCTTCCCTTGTTCTACTATCTGCCGGGGCAAGCCGAACCTCTGCGGCCATGTTACCCACGAAGCATCAATCCTATCAGCAGAAAAACCAGGCCCGCCAGGGCCACGGCTCCGGCGGCATGCCACGCCAGGATCATCGTCAACTTCACCAACAGCAGAATGATCCCCAGCAACAACAGTCCGCTGCCGGCTAGAATCATCGACCGTGCCCAACGATAGCGTCTAAACGACATCTCCGGTCCTTTCACCACCCCGGCAAACGATCATTCGACCCCTCCCACCGACCCACTTATCATACTACCACGCTGGAATTCCTCAACTCTGCGTAATACGATGAGGCTTCATGGCCATCCGAAATGTCGGCCATCTTGTCTCGAAGAAGTTGCTGCCGCGAGTCCGGCATCCGGGTCAATACGTCGGCCTGGAAACCAATGCCCGCTGCGGGGACCCAAATGCCGCCGACGTGACGGTCGCGCTGGGCTTCCCGGACACCTACTCCATCGGCATGAGCCACCTTGGCAGCCAGGTCCTGTACCATCTGCTCAACAACCTGTCCTACGTGGCCTGCGACCGCACCTACTGCCCCGCACCCGACGCCGAGGCCGTCATGCAACAGCACGGCGTGCCCCTGTTCACCTGGGAAACCCGCGCCGCCGCAGGCGACTTCGACATCCTGGGCTTCTCGCTACCCTATGAAATGTGCGCCACCAACGTGCTGACCATGCTGGACCTCGCGGGCATACCCATCCGGGCCGCGGAGCGAACCGGCCGTGACCCACTGGTGATCGCCGGTGATGCGATGGCCGACTCGCCCCAGCCGCTGGCCGACTTCATCGACCTGTTCCTCGTAGGCGATGGCGAGGTGCCCCTGGTAAGCTTGGTGAAGCTACTCCGCGAGGCCAAGCAATCCGGGGCGGGCCGCGAAGAAATCATCCTCCAGGCCGCCAGAACCATCCCAAGCGTGTACGCCCCCCGCTTCTACCAGGAGCAATACAACAACGAACACACGTTGGCTGCCATCGAACCGGTGCGCGACGACGTGCCTGAGGTCATCCACCACGCCCACATTCCCTGCCTGTCTGACTTCCCGACCATCACCGCCCCACTGGTGCCCCTCAGCGAGGCTGTCCACGACCGCGTGGTCATTGAGATCATGCGCGGGTGCCCCAACGCCTGCCGGTTCTGCCAGGCCGGCCACACGCGACTGCCCGTGCGAACGCGCAGCGTGGAGGAGATTCTCGATATCGCCCGGGCTGCTATCGCCGCCACCGGCCACCGCGAAATCTCCTTGCTGAGCCTCTCGACCAGCGACTATCCGCATCTGGGTGAACTGATCGAACGCCTCAACGCTGAATTCACCCCACAAAACGTCTCAATCTCGCTGCCAAGTTTGCGGGTGAACAGCCAGTTGGGGCATCTGCCCCGGATGACCTCCTCCGTCCGCAAGGGCGGGCTTACAATCGCCGCCGAGGCCGCCAGCCCACGCCTGCGAAAGGCCATTGCAAAAAACATCTCCAACCAGGACATGCTTGAGGGCGTCCGGGCCGCCTACCAGGCCGGCTGGCGACAGGTGAAAGTGTATTTCATGGCCGGGCTGCCCGGTGAAACGCCAGCCGACATCGACGCCATTTTCGATCTGTGCCGGAGCCTTTCTGATACGCGCAAAGAGGTAACCGGCCATCCGGGGGCGATCTCAGCCGCCGTTTCCTGGCTGGTGCCCAAACCCCACACGCCGATGCAGTGGACGGCAATGCGCCGGGCTGACTACTTTTTCGAGGTCCGCCGGCGCCTCAAAGACCTCGCGGCCCGCTCGCCGGTGAATTTCAAGTTTCACCGTGTTGAACGCAGCATACTGGAGGGGATCATCTGCCGCGGCGACCGGCGCGTGGGTCCGGTTGTCGAAGCCGCCTGGCGAAACGGTGCCCGCATGGATGCGTGGAACGAGTACTTCGACTATGCCAAATGGACCGCCGCTTTCACGGCCACAGGCATCGATCCAGCCTTCTACGCCCATCGTGAAATCCCCCTCGCTGAGACCCTGCCCTGGTCGCACATCCGCTGCAAACGCACCGAAGACTGGTTGCAAAAGGAATACCAAGACATGATGGACATACTGGCAGCCGAATGACAGGATTCCTCCCCCGCTTCGCCTGCTATCTCAATGGACCCTCCCAGACCACCTCCCCCGCACCAAAGACCGGCCCGTCGGAGCAGCAGAGTTTGTACTCCCAGCCCTGTGGATTGTCGGCCCTGATCTTGCACACGCACGACTGGCAGGTTCCCATCCCGCAGGCCATGTAGCGTTCGAGCAACAGTTGGCATTCCACGCCGCGGGCGATACACATCTCGCCGGCTTTCCGCATCATGCGTTCGGGCCCGCAGACATACACGACCAGGCGCTCGGCTGCATCGGCCTGCCGGTCGATCCACTTTTCCAGCGCATCGGTGACAAATCCGCGCACGCCCAGCGACCCGTCGTCAGTGGTCACCACCGAGGCCGCACCGTACCGAGCGAAGTCGGCAATACTTGATGTGGGCCGGCCGTCGGCGCTGACATTCGCCCCGGGCACAAACCCCAGCGGCAGCAGATTGGCCGACCGCATACCGCAGAAAGCAACAGTCTTCTTGCTACCGACAGCCCGAAGGGTCGCCGCCAAGTAGATCATCGGCGGAATCCCCACCCCACCGCCCACCAAGGCCGCCAAAGGCTTGACATCACCGCGAATGGTAAAGGCATTGCCCAGCGGACCAAGAACGCCGAGGGTCTCGCCGGTCCCCACCGCACTAAGCCACCGCGTGCCTGCGCCCACAACACGATAGATGATCTCCAGTTCCACGCCCTCGTCGGTATCACACCGCCCGGCTAGGCTCATCGGCCGGCGCAACAGCGGTTCGGCACCTTTCAGTTCGGCCCCGGTGAGTTTCAGCCACCCACTGTCATCCCAGTCAACAGTCCGCAGGCCGCCCCGGTCGGAAACGCCCCGGCACTGGAGTTGGACGAACTGCCCCGGCTGGGTCGCCGGAAACCCTCCGCCGACCAGATGCAGGCGCAAGAGATAATGCTCATCGCACAAGAGATGATTGGCCAGCACCTCCATCACGAACGTGCCGCGGGCCAATTCACTGTTCGAACACAAGGCCATGCCCTGATTATAGAGGCCGCGGCGGCGTCCACAAGCCGCATCGCAGCAGGCCCCCGTGGAATAAACGGCAAACCCTCGCGCCCGGGGTAAACCGGAACCTGCGAGCCGGAAGCGATCGGCCTACCCCGCTTTAGTGGGGCACGAATTGGCCGCTGCGTCGTTGACAGGCAGCCGCCGGGCTTCTACCATCGCCTTCGAAGGAGTCGCCGATG
>JASLZV010000215.1 GCA_030754715.1 Phycisphaerae bacterium | reverse complement strand
GAAGTCGTTGTGCCCGTGCCACTCCAGTCGATGGCCAGGCACACCACACTGGCGGTTCAGTTTGTAGATAAGTTTCGGGATGCTTCTGGGCAGTTCGGCATTAGGATAACTGATGCCGAAGCCCATCGTATCGCACAGACGGATCTTGACAGACTGCTCTTGGGGTACCTGTTGACTCATCTCCATCAGTCGATCGACAAACGGAAGGACAAATCCGTCAATATCCGCGCGGGTCACGTCTTCCAGGTGGCAGCGGGGGCGAACGCCCGCTTCGAAGGCCGCATCCACCACCTCGCAGTAACTGTCCATACATTGTTTGCGGCTGTTGAACTTCAGTTTTTGGAAGATGTGGAAGTCCGAGGAGCTCGTGAGCATGCCGGTTTCTTTCAGTCCGGCCTCCTTGACCAGACGAAAGTCGCCTTTGTCCGCCCGGATCCAGCCAGTGCACTCAGGATACACATGTCCCAGCGCCCGGCACCGGTCCAGCGTCTCGCGGTCGTTCTTGGTGTACAAAAAGAACTCGGTCTGCCGAATGACCCCCTTTGGGCCGCTCAGGCGAGACATTAGATCGTAGATGTGCACCATCTGCTCGATCGTGTACGGGGGGCGGGCCTGCTGGCCGTCGCGGAAGGTCGTGTCGCTGATCAGGATGTCGCGATCCTTGACGGACCGGAAGTCGAACTCCACCGCCTTGCCGTCCACGTTTTCAATAACCGGGCCTTCGAACCGAATGAGCGGTGGCAGGCTGTGTGGAAAAGTCTCGATCAACAGATTCGGTTCCACTGCATCCACCAGTTGATGTTTCTTTCTCATCTCGTTCATGTCCGTTCCCTTCATCTCTTGCGCCGCAACCTATCGGTCCACTTCCACGCCTTGGGCCTTGCAGACGCCCACAATGAAATCAGCCGCCCCCCCGACCGTCTGCACCGACAGGGCTGCATCCTCGTCCATCTCGATGCCAAACTCTTCTTCGAACATAGCCACAAGTTCAACGGACTGTACGCTCTCCGCTCCCAAGTCAACCGTAAAATTGTGCTCAGGCCTGATTTCGCTCGTCTCCAGTCTCAGGACCCGGGCAGTTACCGCAATCACACGCTCTTGGGCTGTCGCCATTGGTTCTTATCTCCTGTCTCTTATTGCGACCGCAACATTACCTTGCGGCCCTTCTTGATGGCCTGATTTCGCACCGGCGCCGTCATTTCAAACACGGCGTTCCACATGGCCTCTTCGGCGGTGGTCCATTCACACTTCCGCCGCCCCATGGTCGTCTTGGCCGTCTCGTAAAGCCTTTTTTTACCGAAGCCCTTGGTCACGACACCCCCCAGATACCAGGAAAACGACGGGATGTATTTTTCCAGCGGTTTGCCCGTACCCAGGATCAGCGCCATCGCACCGACATACGAGCCCGAATTCAACAGCGTGCCGATAGACGTTTTGGCGTGATCTCCGATCACCGAGCCCACCTTTATCGAACCGGTATCGATCGGCCGCCGCCCGTCCAGCGTCATCGACACGGAAGAATAATCGTTTTTCAAATCGCTGTTGGTCGTAAACGCCCCGAGATTGACCCATTGGCCGACATAGGCATGGCCGAGGAACCCGTCGTGATACTTGTTCGAATATCCTTGAATTATCGACCCCTCCAACTCGCCGCCGACCCGGCACACAGGTCCGATCGAGTTGCCTTCGCGGCATTTTGCGCCAAAGAGAATCGACTCTTTCCCAATATAGCAGGGTCCTTCGATGCGGGTGAAGGGATGGATCACAGCGTCCCGGTCGATATAGACCGGGCCGTCAGACGCGTCGATGACCACCATGGGATGCAGCCTTGCGCCAGGGGCGACATAGACGTCCTTTTCGCCGCCGCGAACTGCATTCGGCTGCTCGATGACGCCCTCTATGCCGCTTCGGCCCTCCGCGGCAAAGTCAGCCGCTATCTGATCGGGATTAGCCAGCACCAGGTCCCAGATATACTTCCACACCTCCAACGAACACTGTACGGCCGGGAGGCTCAACTTGGCCGCAGCCAGAAATTCCTGGATGCCGGCCGTTGGAAGTCTCTTGAGGTCGTCCCGAGCAACACGCACGTACAGTACGTTGCCGCTTTCGTCCAGGCCGACTTCGCTCGGGCCACTCACCGGCACGTCAAAGCCCTCCGCCTTGACCTGCCCGGGGATAAGCAGCAGATCCTCGCCCCTCAGCACAGACGAATCGTTCACCGGGCAATCCACCTTCGTACGGTACGCATCGGCCATGTAATCCGGAACGAAGTAGGCCACATCGCCGGCACCGACCCTGGCGATGAGCCTGCAGCCCAGCGAGAACATGCCGCACCGCAGGTCCCAAATCGGACGACCCAACGACAAGGGCCGAAAACCCAATCTGACATCCGCATCGACATCATGTAGAATCAGTCGCATCTGCACCGCTTCCTGTAAAATTCAATAGCAGGACCCAGGCACTGCCGGCAGCCAATCGGCCTGCTGTGGCACAAACTCTTTTCGCGTGGCGACTGCCTCAGCCGCCAGAGCCCCCTTTGCTGCCTTGCCAAAAAGGATTTCGGTATAGCGAGTTGCGATTGCCGTCACCGGGGGGAGACCCGCGGAACCTTACAGTAAGCTGCCGCTTATGTCAAGCCCCGTGGTAACACGATACCGTGAAGAATCGCGCGCAGGTCTGATTTTCTGCCGGTGGGCGGGGGTATGGGAATATGAAAAACGGCCTTAGAAAGCTTGCTATCGGAACAGGGAAGGATGGAATATGAAGCGACATGAGCCCGGACGAGTTCCGGGTGCGCCAATTCTTCGTATGAAGTAAGAATGTACTATGAGCAGCAGAACATCCTTGATCACTCAGTTGCAGAGTGAAACAGAAAGACCCACGACGTAAAGTCGGTAGCCTTAAGGCGGATTTTATTTCTTGCCGGGCGTCTCCGGCGATACCTGCATCACTCGGTTGTTGTCAATCTCCAAGATGTTGTTCTCTACCGTCTGGTGCTTGCGCGAACCGACGCTGACGCACAGTGTTGTGCCGCTTGCCTTGGGGCTCAGGGCGGGAGAACTGGCTTCTCTTACGCCAGCCTCCTTCGACTTTGCATCCAGCACTGCCACGGTGAGGGTTCTCGCAGCCTACACCAAGAACGGCGAGGAAGCAGAGATTCTGCTGAGGGATGATCTGGCAGCGATGCTGCACAAGTGGATCGGCCACGGGCCAGCGGACGGGCCATTGCGGCCCAGAGCATGGGCGCAGAAAGCCTCGGCCAAAATGATGCGAATGGACCTCGCAGCGGCCGGTATTCCCTATCAGGATGCGTCGGGCCAGTATGCCGATTTCCACAGCCTCCGACACACGTTCGTTTCGAACCTTGCTCGGGCCGGAACGCACCCGAAGACGGCGATGGAGCTTGCGAGGCACAAGAAATTGGAACTCACGCTTGGCGTCTACACCCACACGCTGCGAAGCGACAAGGTCCGCGCGCTCGACGCACTGCCCGCGATTCCAGACGGAACGGGGCCAGAGTCGGAAAAGGCCGCAGTCGCGGCCACCGGAACAGAGGATCGGCACGCGCCAGTACGCGCCCAGTACGCGCGGAAAGCCGACTTCCGGGGGCGTACGGAGGAAGATCGCGGCAACGCTTGGCAACACAGACCGACTTCGCCACGAGGTGCGGTCGAGGAGCGCAAAGGCTTGAGGTTGGCAGAAATAAGCAAGGCCTGTCAGGCTGTGACAGGCCCTGTCTCAAGACGAGGCCGACGGGATTCGAACCCGCAACCACCGGATCGACAATCCGGTACTCTAGCCAATTGAGCTACGGCCCCATATTCGGGTTTCATTGGCCGGTCCGCGCCGTACAAGGAACTCGGTCCACAGCAGGTCAGACACTATATATTCTATCGCAGATTTGTCAACGCCGTTTGGGCCAAAACAAGAAAACTCGCCACCGTTTGTTGCTCTGGCGGCAATTGGCCGAATGGTCCGTCCGTCCGGGGTCGGTCCGGTCCCTGGCGATGGCTGGTCTACAGTCGACGGCGAAGGGGCACCTCGGCCGCG
>JASLZV010000214.1 GCA_030754715.1 Phycisphaerae bacterium | reverse complement strand
ATAACGTTTCGTCCGTTCTGATCACCAGGGGTGGGAATGGTTCGACCGGTCAACTGATCTATTCCGACGGCAAGATCGTCACGATGAACCTGATAAAGAAAGGCTGCACGGGCTTTGCCATGGCGGCGATGGGCACGAAAGGCGGTATCCATCAGGCGATCACGTCGGATAAGAGCGGCTACCTGAGCGGGATAAGGGAATTCACGAACATGTTCAAGACCGGCAAAGAGCCGGTGAAGCACGAGCATATGCTCAAACCAGTCCGGGTGCTGGAGGCGCTGGAGCGGTCGGCGAAGTCCGGCCGGCGCGAGAGGGTTGGGCGGTAGCCCCGTGGGCCGGTGGTTTGGCGCCGCCCGGGGGCCGGGTTGGCGTTGGTAAATGTTCGGATAGCCTCTTAGGCCAGTTCGAAGATGGACTGTGTCTTGACGATGGTGAGATCTTCGGGGAAGGCGTGGAAGGCAAAGACGTGCAGTCCGTTTGTCTTTGCCTCGTAATCGATGAAGGTGAACGGCGTCAGTGGCGCCTTGGACATCCACATAGGGAACGGCACGAACAGCCCGCGCTGTGCCCCCATGCGTGCCAGGTCGTGGTGCGTGTGATGATACACTATCGGACTCATCTGCTCGACCTGGAAGTTCATCATGTAGTTGATTCCGCCCACTTGCTTGCACTGGTGGTCCTGCTCGCCGTGGAAGGGCATTTCTCTCAGCAGTCCGCGCTGCGGCAGGTTTGACTTGGCGTCTGCCGTCGCCTCCACTATGGCCTGGCGGCCGCGATAAAAACCGATCACGTGCGTGCAGCCGGTTATCCAGAGCTGCGCCTCGTAGCCGTTCTTGATCAGTTGATAATCGCGGTAGATGTCGAACAGTTCCGGATGGAGCGGCCGATCGTACAGGTAAAACCGTAACGACGAAACGCTTTGTTGTTGCCCGACGTTCATAGCGAGTTCTTTCCGCCTCCATTATAACCGCATATCCCTTCCGGACAACCCACCCCGTCCGGCGGTGCGAAGAAAAACCCGGGCGGTTCGGCGCGGCGGTCAGGCGTGGTTCAGGTGTTCTTGGGATGTTCCCGCAGGGTCGGTTTCTTGCGGTACCGTGCCCTATGTCGACGGTATCTCATTACGGCGTAGTAGGTTCCCATATATGCCAGCACGCCCAGAATCAGACCCATCAGAATGCTTCCGAGCCATAGCGGCAGCAGAACGCGATTGGTCTCGGTCCACCAGGCCTGGATCTTCTCGAACCACGAACCGCCGATGCGTATCGCGCGCAGGAAGTTCGGCTTGGGCCACTCTCCGCCCAGCATCGACCTTCCCACCCAATAGTTGGTGCCATACAGCGGGGCGGCGGTAAGGGGATTGGAAATCCACACAAACGGTACGCCGACCAGTTTGTTGGCCCCCAACAGCCACGACAAGGCAACGGTGAGAATCATCTGGAGCCCGATGGTGGGCGTCCAGGTTACGAAGATGCCAACGGCCAGCCCCATCGCGATGCGGTGCGGCGTGTCGTCGATGTGCAGCACGCGATAGATGAAGAAGTTTTTGGCCTTGTTGATTATGAAGCGGTGTGGCATCCGTTGGTTCCTTCGACAAACATTTCCCGGGCAGCTGCAATTACGTCGGCCGGGTCGATCATTTGCATGCAGGTCACGTGGCTGCACCGGCGTTTGAGGCAGCCCCGGCAGGGCACGTCTGCGACGATGGCCCGCCCCCGGACGTAGGGACCGGTGCGTTCGACTCGCGTGGGTCCGATCATCACCACCACGCCCACGCCGAGTGCCGGGGCGATCATCGCAGCGGCCGAGTCGCAGCATACCACGCCGCTCGATGCGGCTATCAGGGCGACGAATTGCTCCACGCTGGTCCGCCCGGCCATATTGATTATACCGTCAAGGTTTTCGACGGTCGCCTCGCACAGGTGCTGGTCGCCCGGTGCGCCCAGGAGCACGACGCTCCTCCAGTGGGCCAGGGCTGCGATTACCCGCCGCCAGTGGCGCGGGGGATATTGCTTGGTCGCCCAGCGTGCCGGCGGAACGCAGGCCACAAAGGCCCCGGGTCGCAGGTTGTGGTCCTGGAGAAACGCGTGGGCGAATTGGCCGGCTTCCGGGGTCACCTGGAGCGTGAGGTCCCCCCGGCGTGCGTCGATGCCCAGGCGGCGGGCCAACTCGATATTGCGGTCCACGGTGTGCCGGGCCGAGGCTCGCACGCGGCGGTTGTAGAACATCACCGCGCCCTCGCGTGCGTCGGCAAAGCCCGCGCGGAGCGATGCGCCCGTTGCGGCTGTAAAGATGCCGCTTCGCAGGAGGCCCTGGAGGTCCACCACCCAATCGAAGCGGGCGCGCCGCAGGCGTCGCAGGAGCGCCGCGGCCAGGCGGGCCGCGCGCGGCGACAGCCACGGGGCAGCCATGCCCTGGCGGTCGAATGGGATCACCTCGTCAAGGTCGCTGTCATGGGCGATGAGCGGCGCGCAGGTCCGGCTGACCAACCAGGCCAGGTGGGCGTGGGGATATGTTCTTCGCAGCCCTCGCAGGACGGGGGTGGCGGTGGCTACGTCGCCCAGCGCGCTGGGTTTAACGATAAGCACGCGTCGTGGCGCCTGCGTTGGGGCCGATGCGATCACGGCGCGTTCCTCCCCAAGACCCTCTGATGCTTGCGGCGTGAGCGGATTTGCTGGCGGAGTTTGCCGGCCGACCATCGCTCGAGAACGCGCCAGTACGATTTGAAGCGGATCTTTCCGCACCCGGGTCGGCGGAGGTATCCCAGCAGCATTCGCAAACGCCCGCTGTGGCTGATCGAGGTGCATGCCAGCAGCGAGACGTTCAGCCGCATCAGTCCGCGGAACCGCCTGCGGGCGGAGATTTTCCGCAGGCGCCACAGTCCGTCGAGGTCTATGAGAACCGCCTGCGGCCTGGCGCTGGTCTGCCAGTGGACCAGGATGTTGACGCTCTTGAGGTCGCGGTGGGCAAAGTTGTTGTCGTGCAGGCGTTGGACCATGTGTCCGAGGTTGGTCAGGGCATCGTGGGCGAGTTTACGCTGCTGCTCTTCGCTCAGGTCGGCCAGTTGGGGGTCGGCCAGCCGCGCCAGTCGCGGTTGAAGGAACTGGTTGAGGTGCGGCCCGTGAACCGTTTCGGTGATCAGGATGCTGTCCAGCAGCAGCGGCCCGAATCGCCGTTCGAGGGCAGCCAGCGGCATCGCCGTGGCGATCCCGCGAGTGAGCAGTTCGTGACCGGTGCGGAAGGCGTGCAGCGGTCGCGAGGTTCGGAAGCAGTCGAGGATAATTTTCCACCGCCTTTTGCGGCGGGGTCGCTTGACATACACGTCGAGGTCGTGGCCGCCGCCGACAAGGCGGCAGCGGACTACGGTTCCCGAATCGCTGGATTTGACCACTTGGGCGTCCCGGCCGTCGAGCAGGGCCTGAGGATTGGCCAGGGCCTCTCGCCATTGTTCGACGGTGAACTCGATACCGGCGGCAACCGATCCGGGCGGGCGCCACTTGGATGCCAGGATCACGTGCCCCCGCCAGCGACCCGGCAGCGAGAGGGGTGCGAAGTACCGGTTCAGGCCGACGACTCGGCGATCGCGCTGGCTGTGTTGCCTGCGGGTGTGCCTCCGGGCGAAGTCGGAGATCAGGGTGATCCAGCCGCACAGCGTACCGGCGGCGCCGGTGCAGGCGAGGTAGTGCTTCAGGAACCGCAGGCGTTCGGTGCGTGTGGTCAGGTCGCGGCGGTCGTGAAGCAACAGGGCGAGATTGGCCGCCTTGGCCCGTCGCGAGAGTCGCCGCCGTCGTTTCATGCGGTGCAGGTCCGTCAGGACCAGTTGGAAGGCGGTGGAGTTGGCTTGGACCAGGATGTTGCCGCAGTGCAGGTCGCAGTGAATCACGCCGATCTCGTGCATTCGCGCGATTGTCTCCGCCATGGCCAGGCATCCCCGGCGGATGGCGGCTGCGCCTGTCGGCCCGCGGGACAGTTGTCGGATGTGCCATGCGTCGCACACTTCGGCCGGCGAGATGGCCAGTGTGGCCAGCCATTCCACGCCGTTGTGACAAACCGTCGCCAGCG
>JASLZV010000213.1 GCA_030754715.1 Phycisphaerae bacterium | reverse complement strand
GCGCTTCCCACCAGAATAACGGCCGTGTGCGGCTGGTCGAGCCACCGGACCACTGCATCCAGGTCCGTCTCGTCCGGCAGGAGCCCATCGCCAAAAACGCCCAGCCCCGTAACCTCAATCTCCGATGGTCCGTAGTAGTCGCCTAGATACTGCATCAGGCCGGGCATCACGTTTTCCCAGGCCGTGCCTGTGCGGTCGCCGCTGGCCATGTCGTCGGCCAGGCCGGCAACGATTGAGACTTCCTGTTCGCGCCCCGGAAGACTGTCAAACCCATGCTCCTGCAGCCAGACTACAGCGTCGGCCGAAGCGGTTGGAACACAATACATCAGCCCGGGATACCACGAAGGCGGATACGGGTCGTTGTACTGGTAGAAGTCCGGCGCATCGCCGGCGGGCAAGCCACCGGGAACGATGACGCCGGTCGTCCCGCCGGAACCGTCACCAACCACATCAGCCCCGCCGCCAAGGGCGTAGTCGTTATAGTCGTTATCCTGTTCAAGCACCGGGACGGTCAGGGCCGGCATCTCCGAGGCCCACACCGTCCACACCGCCGAACCGTCCTGGGTGTCCTGGTCCTCAGCAGCCAGGATGAACACCGTCTGCGGTTGATTCCAATTGGATCGAGTGAACACCAACATGTCCACGTCGGTCGTCAGATCGGGGTCGCCGTTCGGCTGCTTGGTGATCCGCACCACCACGGGGTATATCGGCATGGCCGCCAGATGAATCGTGAACCTGCGGGCCTCGCCTTCCGGAATAGGCATGGCCACCAGAACGTCGGGGGCGTCCGACCACAGGATGTTATTCGTCTCATTGGTCTCGGCGATCTGCTTGTCGGCATCGATCATCGCGCCGATGTAGTAGGGACCGGGGGTTATGCCGGCGGGAAGTTCGAAACTATCTTCGCCGCTTCTCTCGGCAAATCCCAGCCACGGAGATTCCGCCCAGCGACTCAGAACTACGTCATCCACATTGCCCCACCGCCGGTCGGCCGACAGACGGATCTCAAAGTAGAAGGGTACAGGATCCTCGCCGTCATAGGCGACTGCATTGCCTTCGTTGCGGTTGGAAGTCTGTCCGGCAACAACCATGGAATCCGTCGCCTGATAGATGCCCGGAACGTGGTAAATCCAGTCGATCGCCAAGTCGGGCTGAACCGCACCCCCGCCCTCGGTGCGGAATACGACGTCCATTTGCGTTCCCCTCGAAGTGTAATACGAATACCCATCCTCATTCCGCCCGTAGTAACGATTTTGAAACGTAAGGCCCCACTCATAATTCGTGGCCGCCTCGAGCGCAAAGCCGCTGACGCTGGTCACATCCAAGGCCACGCCTTGGTTTAAAACATCGAATTCACTCGCGTCTCCTACGTAGACGTGAATATTGTTGACGTTGGGATCAGTCAAGGGATCCCATTGCAATGTCGGCGTGGTGGACACTCCCACCGCACCGACCACGGGGGACACAGGCGCCGGCTGTTGTGTCGGCCAGGCCAGGGGGGTATTGGTACCCCCGTCCCCATAGAAGAATTCCGTCGTAATGGTTCCTTCGCCTGTCTGGAGTTCCAGCAGATAGTTCCCGACGCCGAACTCAGCCTCCATCTCGGCAATGGAACTAAACGAGTCGTTATAATAATTCCAACCGTCCCAATACGGGTCGTACTCATGCTCCATGTCGTACCAGAGGCCCCAAGGGGACTGGAATCGCGATGAGTCGATCTGGCCGTACCCGCCGTCTTCCAGGTCGAACCAGAATTCATACCCATATGGCTCGTTGTGTCCCTCGTAGCCCACCTGCTGTGAGATGTGGAACCGATAGGTGGGGGCAATATTGCCCTGGTGCACTGTAATGCCCGTCCACCCATCCGGATTGTCCACAACAACAAACCCGGGAAAACCGTCATAATACGTGGCCTGGTAGCCCACGAGGCCGTAGTAGCCGTCCGGCTGACCGCCGATATTCTCCGGATCATCAGTATTCCCCGCAGCCACAGTGCCGCCGGCGTACGAACCGTCGGAGCCCTCGACTGTGTCGATTTGCACCCTGGCCCGCGTGGCGATCACGTAATGGTCATACTGGCCTGTGAAAGCCTGGGCCGTAAACGGTGTGCTGGAGGCACCCAGCAGCACGTAATCCTGCTGGTCAATGTTGTAGTAATACCTCCAGTGCTCCGGCTGACCTGTATAATCCGTGTTGCCGGCCCAGACTTCGTAGGCCGCCATCGACGTGGTCCCCGAGAAACTCATTTGATAGGTGGTCTCGTCGGGATCATCGTTGTACAGAGTCAGGACGCCATTGAAGTCGCCCTCCTCGTCAGGATCGAAGGTCACGGCAAATGTCTGTGTGGCGCCGAGAGCGATGTTCCAGTCATCGCCTTGGTCGCTGCTGTTGACCGGGTTGACGGTGAAGGGCAAGTCCAGACCCGACGCCTGTGTTACGTGCAGGTCGGCCTGACCTTCATTGCGAACCGTAAAGGTCATGGACTTGCTCTGGCCGACCCTCGTGCCGCCGAAGGCATAGGTGTGAAGGTTGTCCAGACTGCCCAGTTCGACATCAATCTCGGGAAGCGGCTGGCTTGGAGGGGGGACGATCTGGGCAACTGTGTAGTATTCGGTGTTGGAATTGATCGCTAAGGGGTAGTTGACGGCCACGAAGACCTCGTACTGGCCCAGGTCGTCGGTTGGAAAAGCAGTGTATGAGGGAATCCCGGCCACCCCTGCGACCATGTCGGCCGTCATGAGCCCGCTGCTTCCGGTCGTTTCATCTGGGAAGAGCCAATTCCACTGGTAGTCTACCACACCGTATCCGGCGCCGTTGATGGTTCCGTTCCCCGTGACCACCCCGCCGGGTGCGACGTCGCCCTCGGACATCTCAGGGACCAGATCGATGGTGGCGTCAAACACGTCGAAAAATTCGTCGTACGTCACATGGAGGGTCGGCGGCCACGCTGCCGCGAATTCCCGGCTGCCCATCCCAATATATCGCCCGTTGACTTCCGCCCATGGCGCTTCAATGACGAGGCCGAAGTTCAACTCCGGACTGTAGTACCAGCCCTCCACAACGGCCGGACCGATCGGAATGTCGACGAACTCCTGACCGACCCAATCACCATAGCCAATGACGCTCCCGTAGAGCGGGGCATTGTTCCAGTTGGCCGCGGTTTCGGCCCAGCCAGCCATCGCTTCATGGGCATTCACCGTAACGGGCACCGGCGGAATATTGTTGGAACCGGTTACCGACAGCATGACATAAGCGTCGGTAATGCTGTCGGGGTTGAAATCGGGCGGAAAGTCTCCCGTCAGGTCAAAATGGATCAGACTCCTGACCGTCTGGCCATCCCCGCCACCGGTAAGATCAGCATTGTCGAACCCAATAAGAAGGTCCTGCCGCGTCCCGTAATTCGTCAACGGATGGGCGACTGAGATGAATGCGTCCGCATCGGCTTCCACAAAGAACGTACTCAAAAGCAACCGCGGCTCCAAAGACTCGAACACAGGGGCACGCGGCCCAGGAGATTGCGACTCGGACGAACGCCGGTGACGCGCCATCCAGTCACGAATCTTCACGTATTATCTCCTTCTTCTTCGAAGCCGACAATCTATCCGAGCCTTAATGTTCGCTCTGTCCGCGGTCGGGGTAAACAATAATCAGGCGGTTTCTACTGTTCGGCGTCCCGGTCGATGCGGTGACATCGTCCCCGCTACCTCCGGAAATTCCGGTAACACGGGCTCGGATACCGGCAAAGCCGCCTTTACTACCGCCCGCACTGCCGGTAAAGCCCATGATCCCTCGCCCTCCACCGTACTTGTTAAGGTTCTTCTGCTCTTTTGGAGTCAGGCCGCCGGGATCTCCCATTTTGGGGTCGCGAATGCCGCCGGCCAATTCGCTCGACAGTGTGAACTTTCCGTCCGTCGATTCCCCTGCACCGACAGTCATGCTTCTTTTACCCTTTTTGGCACTCCAAGTGCCTTGTGTACCATGAATGTGCAGACCCAAATCGCCCGAGAAGGCGATGCGACCCTTCGTGCCCCGCACACTGAGAGTGGCCACCGGGGTAGTCAC
>JASLZV010000212.1 GCA_030754715.1 Phycisphaerae bacterium | reverse complement strand
TTCGAGTCTCCTTCCGACCTTGTGGTCGGCTGAGACTCTCACTCAACTTGGACCAGTTTTAGGGGAGCAGGTCAGTTGCAATCCGCAATTCGTACTGTATAGTGCTACAAATCGACCGGATGGTCCGACGCCATAGAAAGCAATCACGCCCCGGGAATCGGGCCCCACAGTTACAAAGGAACGGTAATGAAGAGGCGTAAGGGAAGATTCGTAAGCAGCATGTCCTGGCCGCTTACCAGAAAGCAATTGTCTAAGATTCACGACGCCACGCTGTCCGTGCTGTCCAAGACGGGGCTTCGTATTGACTGCGGCGACTTTTATGAGCCTTTGTCGGCGGCGGGTGCGAACGTGGACCGCGGCAGCGGGGTGGTTAGGTTCCCCCCCTCGCTGGTGGAGGAAACAATCGAATACCTTCGCGGGCAAATCGCCTTGGGCCGGCGGCAGTACATCCTCAACGGCGTGACCAATCCGCGGTGGACGCCACCGATGGGCTGCAAGTTCGGCGGCGCGTGCATCGAATATCTGGATCTTGAGGCCAACGAGGTCCGCCCGCCGACCGAGGGGGACCTGATCGGCCTGCTCCAACTGGGCGAGGCGCTGGACGGCGTGGGCTTTGTGGGTAATCCGGTGACCTACCTGTTCGACTCCAGCGGTCGCAGGGTTCCCGGACGGCTCCAGCGGATCAAGACAGCGGCGTTGGTTGCCAAGTACACCACCAAATGTGGCAGCACAGAGGTCTGGAACGACCAGGAACTGGAACTCCTGCTGGAGATCGGTGAGATTGTGCGTGGCACCCGGGCGGCATATGAAGCCCAGCCGTGTTTCATCACGGCCAAGGAGACGATCGCGCCGCTCCAGTTTCCGGCCGACGACGGTCGCGTGCTGCTGATGCTGGCGCGGCGAGGGCTGCCGTGTATGGTGATACCCATGCCGCTGACGGGGGCGACCTGCCCGTGCAGCCCGGCGAGCAACATCGTGATGTGCAACGCGGAAATCCTTGGCGTGATGGCTGCGATTCACGCCGCAGTGCCTGAGGCCATGGTCTCGGCGGGCGTGATCAGCGGGACGATGGACATGTCCACGGGCGCGGCGACCTTTTCATCCCCAGAGGCATTGTTGCAGGATGCCGGGCTGGCCCAGTTGTACGACAAGGTGTACGGGCAGGATCTGGGGCTTGGTACCGGCTATATCGACGCGAAGTATCCCGGCGCGCAGTCGCTGGCGGAAAAGGCGATGAAGATGGAAGCGGCGGCACAACAGGGGCGGTTTAACTTCCCCGTGGGGCTGCTGGCCGGGGGCAAGCGGTTCTGCCCCGAGCAGGCAGTGCTGGAACTGGAGGTTGCCGAGGCGATCTGCTGCCTTCACACAGGGGTAAAGGTCAGCGATGATTTGCTTGGCGTGGACGTGATCGACGAAGTGGGCATCGGCAAAGAATTTCTGTCGCACGAGCACACGCTCAAGCATTTTCGCCGGACGTTGTGGGCACCGAAGATATGGGACCGCCGGAACCCCGATACCCTTGCGGTGGAAAAGAAAGGGGACATGCTGGAGGCCGCCCGCATGAAGGTCCGGGATATTCTCCAGCGGGACGACCTGTACCGGATCGACGACGACCGCGCCAGGGCCATCGACGAGGTCGTCGCCCGCGCGGAGCGGGACTTGCCGTAGCCCGAACCGATACCGAGCCCTTTACGGTATGTTAATTCGAGAAAACAACACGGGCACAAAACAACAGACGCGGATAACTCTTCTCGTTTGCCCCCCCCCAATGCCTCGTTGGCCGACTCCGGGAGGAGCCGACCGTCACGCTCTGCGCGTCTGCATTCAGAAAGGTGAAACAATGAAAGACACATGGTGTGTCGCTCTGATGGTATCGGTAGTCTCGTGGCTGACTGCCGGAACATTCATTTCCGCTGCGGCGTTCGGGCAGACAAACGCCCCGGCATTCGAGGCTGCAGCCATTATCAAGGACGGTCCCTTCTACACCCGCCAGCTATACCATGACAACTGTCCCAAGGCGATCGTGAAAGAGGCCGATTTCATTTACAATCACAGTCTCTATGTTTCTCCGGACCACATCGTGCCGAGGGGAATCACCTACAGGCACAACGCCAAGAGAAAGTGGTTCGAGACCAAGGACCTCGACGCCAGGTTGATATTCGAGATGCCGCAAGGCGTGGAAGTGGTGGGCCTGCGGCAGGGCGAGGGACTGGCGCCGGGCACCATCGTCCGCCCGGAGGTCCGAGAGTTCGCAGAGGCGGGCAAGACCTGGAAACGGTATGAGCTGCGGCCGTCGCACATCACCAATGCCCCCGAAAGGACGGCTGTGCACATGCTGTATTTCAAGGCTACGATTCCGGCCGGAAGCGTGAGCCAGGGGCGGTACCATCTCAAATGGAAAGGAGGGCAGCAAAAGCCCCGGTCAATCCGCATCGAGTCAATCACCATCCCCAAGGTCAAGCCGCCGAAGAAATTCTTCGTGGGCATCTGGCACATGGAGACGGCCGACGTGAAATTGATGTTTCCGAATTTTCCGGAAGACTTCACCAGCATCGGGCTTAACACGATCAGTCTGTATTACGTTGGGCACTGGAAGGACAATACCGAGAAGCTGAAGGAATTCTACGAGTTTGGCGATCCTGTCTATCAGGCCGCAAGAAAAGCGGGCCTGTTCGTTTTCTACAACAACTTCTTCCCCTGGGCGATCCAGAGCCAATACGGCATCCGGAATTGGGTGAAGGGGGACCCCTCGGCCAGGGCCCTGGACATCACCGGCAAGACGGTGCCTAACTACACCGGTTACGTGCTGTGTCCCTCCTATAGAGGCAAGTATTACCAGGAGGCGATCGGCCGGCTCAAGACGTTCAGCCAACTGAAGCGTTGGCCGGCCAGTTACTTCAACATGGACATGGAGATATACGGCGGTAGAGGCCGGCACGTGTGCTTCTGCCAGCGATGTGTTGCTGCGTTTGCCAAGTGGTTCAGAAAAAGGCACCCGAATCTGGACTATATCGATCCGTTCACGCTGAACCGGCAGGTGACCCGCCCCAAGCCCGGCAGCGGGGATTACGCCGTGACTACGAAATATCCCGGCCACTATCAGGCCTGGGTTGACTTCAAGATCGAACAGTTTGCCGACATGTGGAAGAGCATGCGCCAGACAATCGGCCAAACCATCGGCAATGTGCGGACGGCCCCGTTTGACGAAGTGACTCTTGCCGACTGGGCTGCAATCTATCCGACGACCCTTCAGCGGGAAGATTCGTCGTATGGGCTGTACACGGCGAAGAACGGCATTCAACTTTATGCAGTGGGCGCGTACGGGCCGGCCGGACTGATGTACCAGGAGAACTTTGAGAAATTCGTGGACCTTTACTACAGGCAGTTTGGGATACGGCGCAGCATGTACGATTCGTCGCCGACTTCCGGGTATGGGTGGTCCGGCCCCGGAATCGCGACCAAGCCGGAGCGGACCAAGTACTATCTTCTGGAAACAGCCATGAACGGCCTGCAGGGAATGCTGCTTTATACGTATAACGGATTCGAAGGCAAGCAGATGGCCATCAACGCGATGGTGTTTGACAGTTTTCGCCTGGTGGACGACCTCATTACCGAGGGCGAGCGGATAAATGATCTGAAGGTTGCCGGCAAGGAGATGCACGCGCGCGGCTTTAAGATCGGTGATGAGCGACTGGTGCTCGTCGGCGACAACTACGTGGCTACCGACCGCCGCGAAGCGGTTCTGACCTGTCCGGTCACGAAGAAGGCGGAAGTTTACGACATCCTGAAGCGCGAGAAACTGGGGGAACTGGACCCCGCCAAGCCGCAGATAACTCTGGTGATAAAGGGGCTTTACGACCGGGCGAGGTTCCTGTACGTCGGCAGCAGGTGGACCGAGAGACTGAAGCGTTAGAACCCCCCAATCCGCCCGAGGCCATTGGCGGGCCTTAGATGGCCGGTCCATCGGGCACAGTAAGGAATGCAAAGGAGACTGGAAATGAGGTTCAAGATCAGAGAATTCGCGGCCGCAGCGGTGATCGTGCTTGTCGGCATCCTGTCATCCGGGCAGTTGC
>JASLZV010000211.1 GCA_030754715.1 Phycisphaerae bacterium | reverse complement strand
TGGGGACCGAGAACCTGCGATCTGGACATCCTGCTGATGGGCGATCTGGTGATGGACACCGACAAATTGACCATCCCCCATCCGCGGATGCACCAGAGGGGGTTTGTTTTGCGACCGCTGGCTGAAATTGCGCCCGACGCGCTCCACCCCCTTCTTCATAAGACAGTCTCGCAGTTGCTTGGTGAACTCGGTGGGCAGGGGGGTACATGAGCGCCAAGTTGATCAGCATCATCGGCCCCCCGGCCGTCGGAAAAACTACCCTGGCTTGCTGTCTGGCCAACGAAATGCCAGCAACCTTGATTCGCGAAGATTACCAGGGTAACCCCTTCCTGGTTGAGTCATACCTGGGCAGCGCAGAGGCCTGCCTGCCGGCACAAATGCACTTCCTAATGTCGCGGGTGGGGCAACTCGCCCTTGCCGCCTGGCCAGATGAGGGATTGGTGGTCAGCGATTACGGCTTCTGCCAGGACCGCATCTACGCAGCCGCCAAACTCAGCGCAGACGAACTACGCTTATACGAACGACTGGCCCGTCGGGTCGAAGGGCTGGTTTACGACCCCGACGTGATCGTGCATCTCGATGCGCCGGAATCGGTGCTGCTGGAGCGGATTTCGGTTCGTGGCCGCAAGCATGAAAAGGTCATGACCTCTAGGTTCCTCCAGGTCATGCGAATCGCATACAATGAAATCGATCAGACCGGTAATTGTGCGGTGATTCACGTGGAGTGCACCGCAACGGACTTTTGCGACCCGCACCGGCGCCGTGAATTGATAGCACAGATAAGGGCGCTACTGTAGAGTGGTTTTGATGAATCTTGCGATGTGTCTCCCCACCTGACACGTACGCGCCGCAGCCGGCAGCGGGAATTGGGCACTGCGGCCCTCAAAGCCACTGCCAGGCAATGTGATAGTCATGGAAATTGTCGGAACCATTGAAGAGGTCCGCAAGTTTGTTTCCCGGGCCGCGGAGGCCGAAAACGTCATTGGGCTTGTGCCGACCATGGGCGGGCTGCATGGAGGGCATCTCAGCCTGATAGATGCGGCCCATGAAGCCTGCGGTTACGTGGTTGTGAGCATTTTTGTGAATCCCACACAGTTTGGTCCCAATGAGGATATGGACCGCTACCCAAGGACCCAAGAAGCCGACCTGGACGCCTGCCGGGCGCACGGCGTTGACCTGGTGTTCACCCCCACGGTCGAAGTGATGTACGGGCGGGGTTTCCGGACGGTTGTGAACATTGCCGAACTGGCCGGCGCGCTTTGTGGTCGCAGCAGGCCCACGCACTTTGCGGGTGTGTGCACCGTAGTAGCCAAGTTGTTCAACATCGTGGGGCCCTGTAAGGCATTCTTCGGGCAAAAGGATTTCCAGCAGGCGGTTATTATCCGGCGGATGGTGGCCGACCTGAACTTCCCTGTTGATATCGTCACCTGCCCGACCGTGCGCGAGCGCGACGGGCTGGCGGCCAGCACGCGGAACCAGTATCTCAGCCCGGAGCCCCGCGGGCAGGCGGCGGCCCTGAACGCGGGGCTCCGGTTGGCTGCTGAGAGGATCAGGCAGTCGCACCCGACGGCAGCCGAGGTGATAAACGCAATACGCGGGCATCTGGCCACGGCTGCTCCCGGCGGAAAAGTCGAATACGTACAGATTGTCGATCCCCTGACCCTGCGCGATGTGGAAGTCACCGAAGGGGAGGTCTTGGTTGCCCTGGCTGTGAAGTTCGTCGGCGCTAGGCTGATTGACAACATCCTGGTGGACTCGAGGACTGCCGGACCGTAGAATCACTATCTTCACAATGTGCAGATGCGCGGAAACCCGCGGTTTGAGGAGGTGAGTTTCAGTGTTGCTGAAGGTGTTACGAGCCAAGATCCATCGCGCGAAGGTCACCGAGGCCTGCGTCGACTACAATGGATCGATCACCATCGACCGAGACTTGATGGACGCTGTTGGTCTGGTGCCAGGAGAGTGCGTCCTGGTAGCCGACATGACCGATGGGGCGCGTTTCGAAACATACGTCATGGAAGGCAAGCCGGCCAGCGGGACCGTCTGCATCAACGGGGCGGCCGCACGCATGGTGAATGTCGGCGATGAGGTAATCATTATGGCCTTTGGCTACGTGACGGATGCCGAGGCCGCGGACATCAGGTCCAGTATCGTACTGGTGAATGACAAGAATCAGGTCGTCCGGACGTTGTGACCCGGCCCACAGCCAAGTGAATGCAACAGATCCTCATTGATTTTGGCACGTTGAACTTGTTCGGCCTGAACATCAGGCTGCAGATATACGGCTACGGACTGATGCTGGTGTTCGGCTTCTTGGCGGGAATCTGGCTGGCACGTTGGCGCACGCGGCGCATGGGGGAAAGCCGTGAAATCGTCACCACCGTCTGCATCCTGGCCTTAGTGGGTGGAGTTGTGGGCGCACGCCTGGCCTACGTTATCCAGTATTGGGAACGCTTCGCCTCTTCGCCCGGACCGTTTGGGGAGATATTCAACGTCACTTCCGGCGGGCTGATCTATTATGGTGGCCTGCTGCTGGCAACCGCAATGGTGGTGGCGTATCTGTGGCGCAAGGGCCTGCCGATACGTCGGTATCTGGACATCGTCTCGGTGAGTCTGATGGTGGGGCTGGCGTTCGGGCGGGCCGGCTGTCTCCTTAACGGCTGTTGCTACGGGGCACGGTGCAGCGAGCACTGGCCCCTGGCTATGAGATTTCCGATGTACTCCAAACCGCTGATTAAACTCGACGGCCGCCGGAATCCTTTTTCAGCCGGTACCAATAGTCCCTCCCCGGTTTACGCGCATTATTTTGTCTTGGGGCAGGTTCGCCCCGATCCTGAGTTGTTGGGCAAGTTCGGCGGGCTTATTCCCCCGGGACAACTTGCCCCCACGCAGGTTCGCATCGCCGAGGCTACCCGATCACGACCCGTCCGTCCCGCTCAGGCCCTGGGCATCGCCAATGCGCTGTTGATCGCGGGGTTGCTTCTTGTCTTTTTCCGCTGTCGGCGGCGGGAAGGACACGTCTTTGCCCTCCTGCTGGTGCTCTACCCAATCACCCGGTTTTGCCTGGAGGGAATCCGCAGCGATACCAACCTGCACATGGGACTTACGCATAACCAGTACACCTCGCTGGCAACGATGGCGGCGGGGATTATCTTGTTTGGCGCCCTTGGCTGGCTCGCCCCGAGTCTCGGGCCGACACGGTCACAGCGCCTGATCGCACAGCGGGCTCAGCATCGTGCCGGGCCGACACGAACCAAAAGGAAACGCTGAAACATGAATCAGCTGGGAGGTGCGAACATGAAACGCATCAGTATTGCTGTCCTGGTAGTAATGATGGCTGCAGCCCCTGGGCCTGTCTCTGCACAGGACGCTGGGACCAAAGCCATTACTGTGATCTATCGCAGATTTGCCGGTGTGATGGCCGTCGTTTACTTTACGTTGGATACGTCCCAGGGTAGTCGCGAAATGATGGGCACGGGTGTGTGCGTATCCCGCGACGCCCAGGGCCGGGCGATATTCCTGACCACCGCCCTGAGGCTGCAGGTCCGCCGGGACGACATGAAGAACTTTCGCCTCTCGCCATCTGGCCCCGACGGCAAGACCGTTGCGGCCGAGTTGATGGGCATCGACCCTGCTACCAGTTTTGCCTTCCTTCGAACCTCCCAACCGCAGGTTTGGCCGCACGTGACCTTCGACGCTCCCAATACCCTTGCCATTGGGCAGCAGGTGGTCTCGGTGGGACTGCTCGGCAGGGATACCGGGTATGCATCGTACCTGGGTGTGGCGCATGTTGCCGGGAAAATACACATACCGGAGACCCTCTACCACGTTACAGGCGGCAGGCTCACCGGGGTCTGCTCGCCGGTGTTCAACCTGGCGGGCAAGGCTGTGGGAATTGTGGACCGACAGTTGCCCTTGACCTACCAAATGCTCACGGGGCGGGCTCAGCCGGTGTTGGTGGCCTTGACAGGGCGGGAGGACCAGGTCTTTTTCCTGCCCGTCGAGGAGTTTACCCAGGCCATCGAGAATATCCCTACCGCATCCTGGCCGCCCCGACGGGCTTGGATGGGAGTGTTAAACTTCGTC
>JASLZV010000210.1:286-4108 GCA_030754715.1 Phycisphaerae bacterium | reverse complement strand
CAATATGCTCTTCCGCGACAAGCGCGTCGTCACCATGATCAACTACGACGCCGCCCGCCTCCAACCGCGAGTGATCGACCTGGCCAACGGGGCGCTGCAGTTTTCGATCCTCGGCGGCGGAGACGATCCCGCCAAGTGGCCCGATCACGTCGATAACAAACGGTTCAAGCAATTCATGCTCGGTTACGACAGCGTCAACGTCGTCAGCAAGTCCGAAATAAAGATCGTTCCGATGCTGATGTGCGAAGCGATGATCGCCGAGGCCGTTCTTCCCATCGCCGCAACGGGCAGTTTCGGACACATCGAAGGCTTCCCCTTCCTGCAGATGGTCTGCCGGAAGGTCAAGTGGATTCTCGACAACCTCAAGGATCTCTGCTCGGTACTGAAAGACTGAGGGCGCCAAACCGGATGCGAATTGGCCACTCTGGTGCCCAGGCCGCCGATCTCAAGAGCGAATAACCAACAGCCCGACCGCTTTGCCGGCAGGCCGGGTAGTGGGCTCGCTCGGGCCGGCCGGTTGAGTGGCAGGGGGCGGGGGCGATGGGACGGGCGCCGGTTGTTCGGCCGGCTTCCTGACATCGGGCGGCGGGGTAAACCGCTGCGCATCACGCACAGGTTGGGCAGCAGGCTCTTCATTGGTGACCGGCGGAGGGGCAGGTGCTTCCCCGGCAGCCAACTGGGCGGCACGTTCCTCGACCGTAACTCTCCGGGCAGAAGATCCTGACGTCTCTGCGCCCGGTTGGGACGAGCCAAGTTTATTGGCATCTTCAAGGACCTCGGCTATCACGCCCGTGTCCCAGCGCGGAGCAAGCACCAGCGGCGAGACGTACGCAGCTACGAACTCCGCAGCCCCGCTGGTCAGATGTCCCCCGAGATTGCCCCTCCGGGCCATCTCCTTGTGCCAGGGCACCTGGAAAAGCCTGTTATATTCTGCCGGCCTGGCCTCCGGGTGAGGGACCGTAAAACCGACCCGGCCGGCCGAGGATGTATGCTCCCCGTCCATCGTTCCGGAAATAATCGTTCCGGCCCACAGCAGCACCACGTCGCCGAAGGAATAGAAGTTGACGATGCCGCGGCGGCAGTTACCAAGAGAAGTAGCCAGTGGATACTCCGGCGACAGGGTCGCCGCCAGAATGATTACCCCGTCAACCTTCCTGCCCGAGGGCATGGCTTCACAGGTCCAGGCGGCAATTGCCCCACCGCCGCTCTGGCCCACCAGTACGATCGGTCGATCCGGATAGTTTCGCTGATACCGCACGATCCGCTCGGCGATTTCGGCCGCCCTGCCGCGGTTGCGATGCTCGGAACGCAGGTTAATCAGAAATGCAAGCGGCACATGGCTGGTCCAGTCGTATAGTTCGATGGCCCAGTCAACGCCGCCTTCGTCCAGGCCTCGGCAGATTGCCTTGTTGAACAGGCTGCGGCCCTCGATGCCGGGCAGCACAATCACCAACCCGCGCTGAAGGCGCAATTCGGAGACGTACGGCTGACTGTTTCCACAACCGGCAAGAGAAACAAGAGATACCGCCAGTGCAAAGCCGACGCGCATGACTAACATATCGGTGCGTATGGACGGGCAGCCTGAACAAAAACCCCTCCGCTTCGCTGCGGCCCTGCGGCGGGGTTCTTCATGATTGTCCGCCGGCGAACCGGGGGGAAGGACCAGAGCAGTTAACGCTCTACTCCTTGACCTCAAACTCGGCGTCGATAACGTCGTCGTCCCCGTCTTTCTTGGGCTCTTCGCCGCCCGTCTCGCCCGGCGGGGGGGCGGCCGCCGGCTTGGCCTGTTCCCCAGCCGTCTTGTACATCTGCTCGGCCACCTTGTGGCTGGACGTTTCGAGGTTCTCCATGGCCCGCCTGATGGCCTCGGAATCGTCGCCCTTGAGGGCCTCGCGAAGATTGCCAATGGCCGACTCGATGTTGCTGCGGTCCTCGCCGGTGACCTTGTCGCCCTGGTCCTTGAGCAACTTTTCCATCTGGAAGGCCATCGTGTCGCCCCGATTTTTCAGGTCGACCACCGCACGGCGTTTCTTGTCTTCCTCGACGTGGGTCTCGGCGTCCTTCTTCATTTCCTCAATCTCGGTCTCAGTGAGGCCCGATGAACCCTTGATTTCGATGGCCTGTTCCTTGCCGGTGCCCAGGTCCTTGGCCGAGACGTTCAAGATACCGTTGGCGTCTATGGCGAAGGTAACCTCAATCTGCGGAACGCCCCGCGGCGCCGGTGGGATGTCGGTGAGTTGAAACTGACCCAGCGTGCGGTTGTCCGAGGCAAACTCACGCTCGCCCTGAAGCACTTGGATGGTCACCTCGGTCTGATTGTCGGCAGCCGTTGAGAACACCTCTTTCTTCTCGGTCGGGATGGTGGTGTTGCGCTCGATCAGTTTGGTCATTACGCTACCCAGCGTCTCCACGCCCAGACTCAGCGGTGTGACGTCAAGCAGCACCATCTGCTCTTCCATCTCGCCGGTGAGGATCGCTGCCTGGATGGCCGCTCCCATCGCCACCACCTCATCGGGATTCACAGACTTGTTCGGCTCCTTGCCGAAAACCTCTTTGGCAATTTCACGGACCTTGGGGATCCGGGTGGACCCGCCCACCAGGATCACCTCGTCGATGTCGTCGGCGGTGAGTTTCGCGTCGGACAGGGCCTGCTTACACGGCCCCAGCAGGCGGTCGAACAACTCCCCGCCGAGTTGCTCGAACTTCGCGCGAGTCAGGGTCATCGTCAGGTGTTTGGGCCCATCAGCCGTCGCGGTAATAAATGGCAGGTTGATGTTGGCCTCCACCGCCGTCGACAACTCACACTTGGCCTTCTCGCAGCCCTCTTTGAGCCGCTGCAGCGCCATCGCGTCTTCGCGCAGATTGATGCCCTCGGTCTTCTTGAACTCGTCGGCTACGTAGTTAATCAGGCGATTATCCAGGTCGTCGCCGCCGAGGTGCGTGTTGCCGTTGGTCGAGAGAACCTCGAAGACGTTGTCGCCGATGTCCAGGATCGAGACATCAAACGTGCCGCCGCCAAAATCGAAAACGGCTACCTTCTCGTTCTTCTTGCCCCCATAGGCCAGCGCCGCGGCGGTAGGCTCATTGATGATTCGCTCGACTTTCAACCCGGCGATCTCGCCGGCCTCCTTGGTGGCCATTCGTTGAGAATCGTTAAAATAGGCCGGTACGGTGATCACGGCCCGGGTGACTTCCTCGCCGAGGTAGTCCTCGGCGGTCTTCTTGAGGTCCCCCACGACCATGGCGCTGATCTCCTGAGGGGTATACTCCTTGTCCCTCGCGCCGACCCTGACCAGTTCCTCTGGAGCGCCGGGCACATCATACCGAATCTGCTTTTCTTCTTCGGCCACTTCGTTGTGCCGCCGGCCCATGAACCGCTTGATCGAAAAAATTGTGTTCTTGGGGTTGGTCACCTGCTGGTGACGCGCCGGCTGGCCAACCAGGCGGTCGCCCTTGTCGGTAAAAGCCACCACCGAGGGCGTGGTGCGGCTGCCCTGCTGGTTGATCAGCACCTTGGCTTCGGTGCCTTCCATGACCGCTACCACGGAGTTGGTCGTTCCCAGGTCGATGCCGATGATTTTTTTCGATGCCATGTTGCTCTCACCTTCTCTTGTTCACATACCGCCACATATGTTTCACCTCACCTCACGGGGCGGCCGGGCAACGCACCTAAAACACACCGCCCCTTTTACTGTTAGCATCCGCAACAGCCGTGCCAAGGCATCAACTTTTTATTTTGCAGTAGGTTAAACAGCATCTCGCACGCGCCAAACATGCCATATCGACCGGCCCCGACGCTCGCACAACGCGGTTTGGCAGGCC
>JASLZV010000210.1:0-276 GCA_030754715.1 Phycisphaerae bacterium | reverse complement strand
CCAAACAACCGGGCGGCCGGACGGAGGGGCTCTCAAAGCACCGAGTCAAAGGCAGTGGCCTCAAGGTCCTCGGCCCCACAGTACAAACACCGGCTGTGCTTTTGAGACATTACTCGATTGCATCGGGGACAGCGGACGATCGGCTTTCTTCTGACCTTTCCGTCGCTCCTGCCATCGGACAGATCGATCTGCTTAACCCGCTCCATCAAATCGTCTTCCGCCAAATCGGTTCGTTCTCTCAGGAGCGACCAAAGGGCCATGCAGATCAGCGTCAAC
>JASLZV010000020.1 GCA_030754715.1 Phycisphaerae bacterium | reverse complement strand
ATCGCCCGCCTGTATTTGCTGGACGAGAACCTCTACTGCCTGACCAGCGATAATCGCCTGGTGGCGATAGACGCCATGGTGGGCCAGGTGCTCTGGAGCCAGGAGGTAGCCGACGCCGGCAAGACCGTCTTTGCCCCCCACCACTACGACGGGATTGTACTGTCCAAGACCCCGGCTACCATGGAACAACTCCTGAAGCGCGGAGAGCCTGACGGGAAATCGGCGCCATTCGACGTGGTGTTTGTTACGACGATCACGCACGCCAAGGCGTTCGACCGTCGCAAAGGTGAGTTGATTCGCACGGTTCCCTTCACGTTCGGCCCGGGCGCCTCGGCCGGCGCCGTGTCCGACGGGCGATACCTGTTTGTCACCGACAATCGCGGGTACTACCACGCCGTCCGCCTGCACGAGGGCTTGCGGATATGGACGATGTCTATCGGTGACATCATCATGGCCCCGCCGGCGTATTCAAACGACAAGTTTTACGTAGCCAACGCCGCAGGGATGGTGCACGCTGTCAGCGCCTCGCAGGCCCGCCGGAAGATCTGGTCGCGCCGGCTGGACGGTCCGGTGACCACGGCGATGCTGGTGGACCGGCAGGGGTGTTTCGTTCCGTGCGAAGATCGCCGCCTGTACGCGCTCGATCCGGTCAGCGGGCGGGAACTGTGGGATCCGCTCGACTGCGACCGCCCGCTGCGCGACGCGCCCCAGGCCAGCGACGTCAGCGTTTTCCAGTACGCCCGGGGGGGGTCTTTTTACGCGGTGAACCGGGCCAACGGGACGCTGAGGTGGAAGATGACCGGTCCGCGGAAGGTACTGGCCGTGTTGGACAACGACGTGTATCTGGTGGACAACCAGCGCCACCTGCTGATTGTGGATGAGATACTGGGCAAGGTCAAAGCGTCGGTGGGGCTGGGCGAGATGCAACTGTTCGCCGCCAACACCACCGCACCGGCCATCTACTACGCCAAGCGGAACGGGCAGATATCCTGCCTTCGCCTGCTGTCGGCAGGGCGCCTCACCGCCGAAATGATTCGCCAGGCGGGCAAGTAACCGCCGCGGTTGGGCCGCTCACGGCAACTCAGCAAGAAGACCTCAGAGGAGCAACGCGAAAGGGGTATCGATGGACGAGGTAGTGGTTCGCCGGGCACTGCTCAGTGTGTACGACAAGACCGGGATCGCGGAGTTCGCCGCCGCGTTGGCGGAGATGGGGGTGGAGATCATTTCGTCCGGTGGGACAGCCAAGGCCGTCGAAGGCGCCGGCGTCGAAGTCCGCTACGTTCAAGAGTGGACCGGTTTCCCCGAGATGCTCGGGCATCGCGTGGTCACGCTGCACCCCAAGGTACACGGCGCGATTCTCGCCCTGCGCGACGACCCGGTCCACCAGGCGGACATCAAGAAATACGATCTGAAACTGATCGACCTGGTGTGCGTGAGCCTGTATCCGTTCGAGCAGGCCGTCTCGGTTGACGGTTGCTCGCCGGCCGAGGCGGTAGAGATGATTGACATAGGCGGCCCGACGCTGATCCGCGCGGCGGCAAAAAACCACAGGTACGTAACGGTCGTGACCGATCGCAACCAGTACAACCTGATTATCGACAAGATGCGGGGCAACGGTGGGAAGGTCGGTTTCAAACTGCGCCGGAGACTCGCCGGGGCGGCCTTCTCGCTGACCTGCCACTACGATACGGCGATTTCGTCTTACCTGGCCGCCCAAATGGGCCAGGGACTGCCCGAGCGGATCAGTTTTTCGTACCGCAAGGCCGGCGACCTGCGTTACGGCGAGAACCCACACCAGAAGGCCGCTTTCTACGTGAGCGTCGCAGCCGACGAGGAGTCGTGCGTCGGGCGGGCCAAGCTCATGGGTGGAAGAGAACTGTCGTACAACAATCTTTTTGACACGAACGGGGCGGTGGAACTGGTCAAGGAATTCGACTCTCCGGCAGTGGCCATCATCAAGCACGCCAACCCCGCCGGATGCGCCGTGGACGAGGATCTGGTGGAGGCGTACCGCAAGGCCTACTTCGGCGACGTCAACGCCTGCATGGGCGGGATTGTGGCGATCAACCGGGCGGTAACGCCCGACTTGGCGCGTGCGATCGTCGAAACGTACCGGCGATGGGGCAAGTCGGCCGGAGCGGGCGGGTTTTTCGCGGAGGTCATCGCCGCGCCGCGTTTTGAGGTCGAGTCGCTGGAGATTATCCGCGCCCGGGAGGGCTGGGGCAAAAACGTGAGGCTGCTCGAACTGGGCGAGTTGTCCGGAAGACGCAACAACGAGAAGTTCCTGAAGTACATTGTCGGCGGGATGCTGGTGCAGGACCGCGACCTGCTCGGCCTGAACGAAGAGGATTGGAAGGTGGTCACGAAGCGCCAGCCCGGCGAGGAGGAACTAGCCGACATGAAGTTTGCCTGGTTGGTCTGCAAGCACGTCAAGAGCAACGCGATTGTGCTGGCCAAAGACCAGTCGTTACTGGGCGCCGGGGCGGGTCAGATGAGCCGGGTGAACTCCGCCCGCCTGGCCTGTCAGATTGCCCGCGGTTACGGCGGCGACGGCGTGGTCGATACAGCCGGCTGCTCGCTTGCGTCCGACGCGTTTTTCCCGTTCCCCGACAGCCTGGATTGGGCGGCTGATGCCGGCGCGACGGCCGTCATCGAGCCCGGCGGGAGCAAGAAAGACCAAGACGTCATCGCCAAGGCCGATCAACTTGGCCTGACGATGATCTTTACCTCCGCGCGACATTTCAATCACTAACCTCAATGAAGGGCGCCTCGGGTGGGGTAACTTTGGCTTGACCGCCAGTGGGCGGTGGCCGAAAATGCCCTGCCCTTTCCGGGAGAGATATCGAATGAATGCAAAGAACCTGTCGCTGAAGTTTGCTTTTTTGACCCTGGCGGCAGCCGGCTGCCTGTGGTCGCTGTTTTGGGGCAACGGGCTGAAACAGGGCATCGACCTGCGCGGCGGGCACAGCATTGTATTCGAGATCTACGGCGACGAGCCGGGTCTGTCCAAGAAGATGATCAGCCAATTGAAGAAGCGGGTGGACCCCCTGGGCCTGCGGATGCTGGAGTGGCGCCCGCAGGGGGGCAATCGATTCGAAGTCCGCATGCCGGCAGGCAAAATCGAAACGCAACAGGCTGCAGAAGCCTTCCGGAGGTCGATGGAAGACCTCGAGAAGGGCAACATCCAGCGAAGCGCGCTACGCCGCCTGGAACAGGCCAAGGACCGCCAGGGGCTCACAGCCCGACTGGCCGGGGGGGACCAGGAACTGTCGCGCCTGCTGGGCGATCTGGTGAAGGCCTACGACAAGCAGAAACAGAGCGGCTCCCAGGATGACATCCTGGCCTGGGAAGACAGGAAGAAGGCGGTTCTGGGACACAACGTGGCAATCCACGAGTTGCGGATCATCCTGACCGGTTACGTTCGGCCGGCGGAACTCAAGGCGATGGAGGGGCAACCCAAGGCCCTGAAGGCAGTCCGGAAGAAGAAGAAGGACTATGAAGAGCGGATCGAGGCGTTTCGCGGGCAGTACGCCGGCGAGGCGGACCGCTCGGCGGCTATCGACAAGACGATCGCCCGCTATAAAGCCTGGACCGACACGCGACAGGAACTGGAGGACCCCGCCGACCTGATTCGCCTGATTATCAAGGCGGGGGTGCTGGAGTTTCGCATCGCACCCTATGGACCCGAGGCCCGCGTGGACGACAAGGAAAAGATGTCGCCGGGGGAAAGGAAGCGCTACGTTAGGATTCTCCGCGAGACAGTGGAGAAGGAAGGCCCGGCGGGTCTGGCGAGGCGGACGGACGCATACCTATGGTTTCCGCTGCGAAAGCCCAGGGGCTACAGCGGGCTGGTCACCTACGCGTACGCCGGGCAGAAGTACATTCTGCTGGACAACACTGACGAGAACACGCTGCTGCAGCGGCGTGGCAAAGGTGAATGGGCACTGGCCAAGGCACGTCCGGACAGTGACGAGCGAGGCCTGCCGGCCGTCGGGTTTGAGATGAACGAAGCCGGCGCGAGGTACATGGACTCGCTCACCGGGGAACACATCGGCTATTGCATGGCCATCCTGCTGGACAACGAGGTTTATTCGGCCCCGGTGGTCCAGGCGGCGATTTCCACGCGCGGGATCATCACGATGCGCGATGCCACCACCGAAGAGGTGAATGACCTGATCCGCATTCTGGACGCGGGTTCGCTGCCGGCCAAGCTCAATCGCACGCCGGTCGCCCAGAGCACATTCGGGCCGACCTTCGGCAAGACCAACCGGGAGATGGGCAAGCAGGCGGCGGTATGGGGCCTTGTGGCGGTAGCCGTCTTCATGCTGCTGTATTACCTGGCTGCCGGATGCATCGCCGACGTGGCGCTGCTGCTGAACATCATACTGGTACTGGGGGCCATGAGCCTGCTGGGGTATGTGTTCACCCTGCCGGGCATCGCCGGGATAATCCTGACAATCGGGATTGCCGTGGACGCCAACGTGCTGATTTTCGAGCGCCTGCGCGAAGAACAGGTTCGCGGGCAGCCGGTGCGAACGGCCCTACGAAACGCTTACCAGCGGGCCTTCAGCGCGATCTTCGACGCCAACATCACCACGTTGATTACCTGCTTGATCCTGGGGTGGGTCGGCACGCAGGAGGTGCGGGGCTTCGCCATTACGCTGGGATTCGGCGTGATGTTCTCCATGTTCACCGCACTGGTGGTCTCCCGGTGGGTGTTCCAAGTGCTGCTGGACCGGCGAATTATCACCAAGTCGGTGTTCATGCTACAGATCATCGGCGTGCCGAAGGTCAACTGGATGTCAAAGCGGCACTTTTTCTGGCTGCTGTCGGCGGCGATGGTGGGCATGGGCATCGCCTCGCTGGTGTGGCAGGGGCGGGACATGCTGGGCATAGAGTTCTCATCGGGCACTCAGGCCGTGATCATCTTCAGGGACGACGCGGTGATAGACGGGCAACTGCCCGACGCCGATTTGGTGCGGGCGAAGTTCCTCGGCCAGGCCGCGGCGATGCAAGAAACCGGCCACCCCAAATATGCCAAACTGGCTGACACCGCGCGCGTGGAGGCGCGCATCGACCACAACAAGGTGGAGCGATTCCTGAGCGTGTACGACATGGGCGAGGCAGGCGGGGCGGGCAAGGGTGACGGCAAGGTGACCCAGGCCGAGTGGAAACACCAGGGCCGTAATGCGGAGTTCCTCAGACTGCTGGACGCCAACGGCGACAATGCGATGGAGGCGGCCGAACTGCGCAACCTGCCGGAACTGTCCTACCAGGTGACCACCACGGAGACCAACGTACCGCTAATTCGCAACGTAGCCCGCGACGCCTTCGGCAAGGGTCTCAATCGCCGAACGAGTTGCTCCTTCGAACTGGCCAGGAGCACCGCGGTGGGCGAACTGGACCTGGAGGTGAACGAGGAGGGCTACGCCAAGGTGGAGCCCAACGAGAAGTCGCCGTTTGCCGAGGTGATGGAAAACTACGCCGGCGGGGTGGTGTTCGTGTTTCGCAACGTCTCACCGGCCATCACGGTAAGTGAGTTCCAAGGCCGCATCCGCGACATACAGAATCAGCCGGACTTCGCCAACAAGACGCTGAACCCCACCGAGGTGGTGGGTCTGAGGCCGGCGAAAGGCCGCTACTCGGCCTTTGCGGTATTCGTCAGGTCGGCGCAGACGGAGGTATTGGCCCGCGCCGCGGCAACCGAATCGCTGGCCGAGGAGTCCCTGGAACTGATCAGTGGCGCCCTGGAACGCGAGCAGGCAATGGTGGCCACCAACTTCGACGCAGCCATCGCGGGCAAGGCTGCACAGACGGCCATCATGGCCATTCTCCTGTCGTGGATCGCCATCGTGGTGTACCTGTGGGTGCGATTCGGATCGATTCGCTGGGGCCTGGCGGCCGTGGTGTGCCTTATTCACGACGTGATTATCGTGGTGGGTCTGCTGGCGGCCTCCGGATGGCTGAGCAAGACGGCCTTCGGCAGGGCGCTGGGCATAGGGTCATTCAAGATCGACCTGGCGATGGTGGCCGCCGTCCTGACGGTGATCGGTTACTCGGTCAACGACACGATCGTGGTGTTCGACCGCATTCGCGAGAACCGGGGCAAACTCGCCACCGTGTCGGTGCACGCGCTGAACGCCTCGATCAACCAGACGCTGAGTCGGACGATGCTGACGTCCACCACCACGCTGCTGGTGGTGGTGATTATGTACGTAATCGGTGGGGAAGCGATCCGCCCGTTCAGTTTCGCGCTGCTGGCGGGGATCCTGTTCGGGACCTACTCGTCGGTAGCCATCGCCAGCCCGCTGCTGATGGGTTTCCGCAGGGCCATGGTGGCCCGGACCACCGGTGCGGCGGCCGAAAAGGGCGACTAAACCAAGCACTAATTAGCTACTGAATTCCACTTAATTAGTTTTTCAGGGACCTCTGGAGACGCGAAAGAGCGGCGGGACGCGGTCTTTCATCCCGCCGGCGGCTTGGGCAAGAGATTGGGGCAAGTGGAGCAAAAAGCAACGAAGCAGTTCCTTTGCATTCTGGCGACGTGCGGGGTCCTGATCGGTTGCCAAGGGCCGTCCGGCCACAAACCCGATGTCGCCAAGCTGGCCCCGCTGCCGATACAGCAGGCCCGCGCGTACGGCGAGACCGTTACCGGGCTGTTCGTATCGCTGGTGGATTTTGAAGACACGCCAGATGGGCCCAGCGGTTTCGACCAGGTGGAGTATTTCACCATCGGCCCAGCCGGGCGAACCGGGACGCGCAAGTTCGTGGTGAACGTCACGCGTACCGGCACGGGCGCGATGGCGGTGACGCTGGGCCCGGAGTCGCAGTTGATTTTCACCAGCCCGGACGTGCGCAACCTGGCCGGGTACACGCTGCTGACGATGGCCCTGCACAGCGAGGCCCTCCGCGACGACCTGCAGGTGACGCTGGTGAGCCCCAGCGGTAATTGGACCAGCCACCGCACGCTGGTAACCGCCGGTTGGAACAACGTACTTATCGACATTCAGCGGTTGGCGTCGGTGGAGAGGTTCAATATCACCCGCGTCAGGGAGTTACGCATCGCGTTCGCCGAGGCGGCGGGCGACGTCACGTTCAACGTCGACGACATCATGCTGATCAACAACCGCCGCCGCCTGGAGCCCACCCCACCAGGTGTGACGCTAGCCAAGCGGGGGCTGGACTACGAACTGACCCTGCCCGGCCGCGGGGCCAAGCCGCTCCAACTGCGACAGTGCGCCGACGGTCTGTGGCGGCTGGACAGGCATCAGGCCGCAGTGCGCCTGGCCGGGCCGGGGGAGGAACTTTCACCCGGTCGGGACGACCTTCGCCTGATGGGCCGGCGCAAGGTGGGGCGTGTGGCGGTTGTCGAGTGCAACCCGATTCGCCTGCGCCTGATCAACACGTGGTATTTCCCGACCCGCGCGGGCGAGTGGGCCTCGCTGGGGATCCGAAAGATCCGCTGGGAGTATACCTTCTATGGGGACGGCCGCTGGGTAACCGGCGTAAGACTCAATAACGCCGGTGGACAAGAGATCGCCCTGGCGGCGTTGTTGCTTGGCGAATCGGCGGCCTGGGACGACGGGGCCGTCGGAGACGCCCGCAGCGAGGTGGATTTTGTCGGCCCGGTGGCGCGATGGAACTACATGTGGGCGGCGCCCGGGGCGAACCGCCAGGCGATGGAACAAGCCTACATGGACCCCGGGCACATCGAGGTGCTCATGGGCAGGGGCGATGTGTTTGCCCCCGGCGACGCCAACCACGACCGGTTCGACGAATCCCAAGGCTGCTACTTTTTGCAGGCCGACCGCGCCGGGCACTGCCGCTTCAAGCTATACCCCGGTTCGACTGGCGTGCACGGCGCGGTGTTCCGCGTGGCGGGCAGATGGGGAGGGAAGGTGTCGATCAACGTCGCCGGTCTGGCCGTGCGCATCGCCGCTCGCCTGGGTGACGAGTCGGTGCTGTTTGTCGTACCGGCGCACATCACGCGTCCCACGCGTATCGAGGTAACGGGAAAGGTTCACGCCGACCGGCGGTAAAACAGGGCCACTGCCGGAAGTTCCCAGCCGCGGAGGGAGGCCGTCACAGCCGGAGGCATCATAAGTCCGCCAGGCGTTGGGCCTTGTCGTGCGCGACCAGCGAGTCGATGAGATCGTCCATGTCGCCGGCAATGATGCGATCGAGGTTGAAGTTGGCCCCTTCCTGCCCGGCGCCCTTAAGGCGGTGGTCGGTGCAGCGGTTCTGGGGGAAATTATAGGTACGGATGCGCTGGCTGCGATCGCCCGAACCGATCATGGACTTTCGGGTAGCCGCCTCAGCGGCTGCCTGCCGGCTGCGGTGGTGCTCATAGACGCGGGCGAGGAGAATTCGCCTGGCTTTGGCGCGATTTTTGTGCTGGCTCTTTTCATCGCGCATCGAAACAGTGATGCCGGTGGAAACGTGTTCGAGTTTGACGGCCGACTCCAGTTTGTTCACACTTTGCCCGCCTGGCCCGCCGGCGCGGCTGGTGTGTTCCTTGACGTCCTTTCCCCAGTCGATCTCGACGTCGATTTCCTCCGGTTCGGGCAAGACCGCCACGGTGGCGGCGGAGGTGTGAACTCTGCCCTGGGATTCGGTTTTGGGGACGCGTTGGACGCGGTGCCCTCCGCCTTCGTAGCCCAGTCGAGTGTAGACGCTTCGGCCCCTGACGTTCACCACTACCTCGCGAAAGCCGCCCATGTCGGTCGCCCTGGCCGAGAGGACCTCGAAATTCCACCGTTGCCGCTCGGCGTAGCGGCGGTACATGTTAAGCAGGTTACAGGCGAACAGGGCGGCCTCCGAGCCCCCGGTCCCGGCGCGAATCTCCACCATGACCGACTCGATGCGGTCCTCATCGCCCATCACCAGGAGACCCTTGATCTCTTCCATGACCTCGGCGGCCCGGTGGCGCAGATCGTCAAACTCCACCAAGGCCAGTTCCTTCAGGTCGTGGTCATCGGCGGCTTCGGCCAGAACGGTCTGGGTCTGGTCTCGCTGGTTACACAATTCCTTGTAGCGGCGATAAGGATGCACGATCCCGGCCAGGCGCGCACGCTCCCTGGCCAGCGGGGTAATCCTGTCTGGGCTGGCGGCGACAGCCGGGGCACTCATCTGCTCGGTGACCTCGGTGAAACGCCGGTCCAACTCGTCCAGTTTTTCAACTAATGACTCTTGATCGCTCATGTCCCAAGCGCTTGTTCCAACCATAAAGGCACATAGAGATTCACAAAGAAGGGCGAAACACAAGGGACGGCGAAGCTACTTTTTTTTATCGCGTTTTTTGAAGTACTCGCCGCCGAATTTTTTCTGGAACTTTTCCACTCGTCCGGCGGAATCCACAAACTTCTGCTTGCCAGTGTAGAACGGATGGCAATTGGAGCAGATTTCCGCGCGGACGTCGCTGCCGGCGGAGCGGGTAGTGAAGGTGTTCCCGCAGGCACAGGTAGCGGTAATTTCCTTGTATTCCGGATGGATGCCGGGCTTCATAGTTATTCCTGTGAGGATTCCAATCCCATTAATTTGAACAGTGTACGTGCGACGGGAAGCTGAATCAAGGAAAACTTCGGGACCGGTTGGCGCACCGCACAAAGACCCCGCCGGGTGCCAGAACCTTACCCCTGTTGGGCGGTACGCCCGTCCAGGCGCAGAAAGGGGCATTTTTTTCTTGACCCGGGTGCCTGTGTTCGGCTAAATGAACCAACCATCGGGGTTTCGCTCCGATCTGTGAGTAGTCCCGGACAGGAGAAACAGCATATGTCCAATCCAAGCGCGGTGCTGGCATCGTTTGGCGATTATTTCAAGTGGTGGCAGTTTCTGGCCTTCGTATTGCTCATCGGCCTGCTGATTTTCTGGAAAAAGTATCGCGATAAGCAGGTGTAATCCGCCCGTCTCGCGACAAAGGCGTCCTGCCGACAAGACCTACGGGGCGGGTTGGTCGACGGGAAAGCGTCTATTGAGCCGGCCGGCACAGCCGGGGCGAGTATTGGGGCACGCGGAGATGTCTGCGTGTCCCGCTTTTATTCTCCATGTTTCAGGTGCGATAACGGCCCGAGGACCCCAGCGGGCGAAGAGGTCGGGTATCTGCGGCTATGGCCCAGGCGCAACTCAAGCCAATATACGTCCTGTGCGGCAGCGACACGTTCCGCCTCGACGAGGAACGCCGACAGATTGTTTCGGACCACATCGGCAAGAGTGACCCGCAGACGTGCGTAGCCGATTTCGACGGCGCTGAGGTACTTGAACCGGCCGCGGTGATCGACGAACTGAGGACAGTTCCATTCCTGTCTCCTGGGCGGGTTGTCATCATCCGCAACGCCGACGCCTTTGTTACCAAGTATCGCAAGTCGTTGGAGAAATACCTGGAAAACCCGTGCCGGACCTCGGCGCTGTTGCTCATGGTCACGACGTTTCGGAGCAACACGCTCTTGTCGAAGACGGCCAGGCGAATCGGAGAAGTGATCGACTGCAATGTGCAGGAAACCAAAGACCTGGAGGGGAGGCTGACCAAAGCGGCGGGCAGGCGCGGGAAGAAGATCGCCCCACCGGCTCGCCAATTATTGTCGCGGTGGGTGGGCAAAGACCTGGGGGCCCTGGACAGGGAGATTGAGAAACTCTGCCTGTACGTCGGGCAGCGCAACACCATCACCACCGAGGACATCGCAGCGGTGGGCAGCGACACCGCCGGGCCCGTGGATTACGCCCTTACCAACGCTCTGTCCGCCGGCGGAGCGCCCCAAGCCCTGAGGGAACTGAACCGCTTGCTGAGGCGTCGGGGTGACGAGTTTCGGGCCCTGGGCTCGATTGCCTGGCACCTGCGCCGCGCACTGGAAGCCCAGCAGACCATCGCCGCAGGGAATCGCCTGCCCCCTCTCCGCATGCCATTCCCGGCGAGAGAGGCCTTCGTGGGCATGCTGAAGCGCCGCGGCGCCAAAACGCTCCAGAGAGACATGCGGCGCCTGCTGGCCGCCGACCTGGGGATGAAGTCCGGGGCGGACCCGAAGGCCACACTACAGGAACTGGTGATGGCGCTGTGCTCGTGAGGAAAGAATAGGGTACTTGACTCCCGTCTGTCTCGCCCGGAGCGGCTGCGGGGCCGGCCGGCAGCAGCCTGCATTCATGTGTGATTATCGCGACCGGCCTTTCCGTCGCGGGAGAACTCATCGCGGACGACCTCGATGTCAGGCAGGGCCGCCAGAAACCACCTGCCATAGGACTTTGTCACGATGCGGTGGTCCAGCACGACGACAATGCCCGTATCGCTGCCGGTGCGGATCAGCCGGCCGAAGCCCTGTTTGAACCGGATAATCGCCTCCGGCAATTGGTACTCTCTGAAGGGGTTTCCACCGGCCCGTCGGATGGCGCCGATGCGTGCCTCGACGATGGGCTCATCCGGCACGGCGAACGGTAACTTTGTAATGATGACGTTCCGCAGCGCCTGCCCGGCTACATCCACGCCCTGCCAGAAACTGGCCGTACCCAGCAGGACGGCTCGCTGGGCCTTTCGGAAGCGTTCGAGCATCACCCCTCGCGGCAGCGTCCGGCCCTGGACGAACAGTTTGTAGCCGTTTTCATCGCAGAACTCCTGGAGGCTGTCGGCCATCTGCCTGAGCATGGCGTAACTAGTGGTCAGGACGAAGCAGCACCCCTGCGACTTTCGAAGGTAGTATCGGACGGCCTCGGCGGCTGCGGGCACAAATTCCGACAGCTTGTTCGGATCGCCCAGTCGGGTTTCAATGTGCAGTTTGGCCTGCCGGCGAAAGTCGAACGGGCTGGCCAGCAGCGACTCCCTTGCCTCATCGATGCCCAGGCGTCGGCGGATGTAGTCAAAGCCGTGCTTTCCGCCGCGGACGGCGGCCAGCGTGGCGCTGGTGAGCACGGCGCTTTGGACCTCGTTAAACAGCATATCCCTGAGTATCGCCGCCACGTCGATGGGCGCCGAGGCCAGCGTGACGGAGGCTGGCCGGCG
>JASLZV010000209.1 GCA_030754715.1 Phycisphaerae bacterium | reverse complement strand
TTGGACGCCCCGCACTGCCCCCTGCCCGCGGAACTGGAGGCAATCGCGGCGGCTGGCACCGAGGCCGAGGTAGCCGCCGTGGCGCGCCGCATCAAGCGTCTTGTCCTCGACGGCGCGCCGGCGGGGAGCATCGCCGTGCTGGCCCGGACCATGGGGAAATACCGCCCCACCATCGATCGCCTCTTCGCGCAGCACGATATCCCAATCAGTCCGACCCCCACTCCGCTGGCCGACGCATCGGTCGTACGGTTCCTGCTGGCCGCAGGCAACCTGCCCCCGCACTTCGCCTTCCGGGGCGTGCTGCGCGTGATAAACAGCAGTTACTTCCGCCCCCAGGCGTTGGGCGAGTTCGACCGAACAACGGCAGCAGTTGCCGAAATGATTATCCGTGAAGGCAACGTTCTGGCCGGACCGGAGGCCTACACCAAGGCGGCAGAGCGAATGGTCCGGCTGGCCCGCGGGCGAGCCCGAGATAGCGATGACGAGGACACAGCCGCGGCGCGGCTTCAACTTGGTCAGCTGGAAGTGGCGCCCGAGCAGGTCGAATCGGCCGCAGACATGCTCGGACGCCTCTTTGCACTGGTGCGTTCGGCCGCGGGAAACCTGTTGGACATTGCGGACGGCCTGGGGCTTCATCAGACAGTGCTGCAGCACGCCGATCCGCAACTGATCGCCCACGATCTGCGGGCGATGGCGGCTTTGCAGCAGGCACTGGAACAGTTGCAGGGTGAAACGCCCGCAATCGGGGATCTAACAGAAGCATTGCGGATCGTGCGGTGTCCGCCTGCTCGCGGCGAGTCGCTGGTGGACGTGACGGACGTGCTCGACGCGCGGGCGATGCGATACAAACACGTGTTCCTGATCGGCCTTAGCGAGGGGCAGTTCCCGGCGCGGGTGGCCGACAGTTCGCTGCTGGGCGAAACACAACGAACCGCCTGGGCGTCCCGCGGGATCAATCTGGACAGCCGCGGCGACCTGGCCGCCAGAGAGATGCTGCTGTTTTACCTGGCCGCCAGCCGCTGCGACCAGCGACTGACCGTGAGTTACCTCACGTCCGATGCATCGGGCCAGCCGGGTGGGGCCGGAAGCTTCCTGCTGTCGCTCCTGGAGACCATCGGCGGTATCGAGGCCATGGGCGCCGCCGGGCAACTGTGCGAGATCCCTTTGGGGCAGTTTCTGCCCGATCCGCGCCGCCTGGTTCGGAAGCGCGACGTGGTCACCACGGCCGCGGCGGGACTATTCGATACATCGCTTGGACCGATTAATGAGGCGATGGCGTGGGCGACGGCCAACGCGCCCCAAAAGGTCACCCGCGCAGCCAGGGGAATCTGGACACTGCACAGACGGTGGCTGGCCGGGCCGTGTGACGCCTTCGACGGACGCCTGAGCGACCCGGCGCTGCTGGCCGTCCTGCGGCGCCGATACCCCACCGAGGCGGTCTTTTCCGCCACCGGTCTCAATACTTTCGGACAGTGCCCGTGGCAGTTTTTTGCGAAGTACGTGTTGAACCTGGAGCCTCTGGCCGAGCCGCAGCGACGACTGGAATCGACCACGCGCGGGATGTTCGTCCACAACGTTCTGTTCAGGGTGATGAAGAACCTTTACGACCGGACCGGCGAACCGGTACACCCAGACCGGATCGCCCAAGACGACCTACTGGCGGCGCTGGACAAGTCGGCAGAGGCCGAGTCGCGGGCGATGGCGCACCAAGCGCCCTATCCGGCCATCTGGCGAATTCAGTGCAGCATGATGCACCGCTGGATGCGAGACTACCTGCTGGCCCTGCGGGCTGCCGAAGTGCAGCCGACCGAATGCATCCACTTTGAATTGGGCTTTGGGCTAAGCGACCGGCCGGCCGAGATGATGGACCCCGCCAGCACAGCCGAACCGGTCACGCTGGCCACGCCGGTGGGCGACATCCGTCTTCGCGGCAAGATCGACCGCGTGGACCTGGCCGAACTCGCCGGATGCACCGGCCTGTTCGTTGTGGACTACAAGACCGGGGCACTGTCCTCGCAGGCCGACATCACGGCCGGGCGCAACCTGCAACTGCCGCTGTACGCCATCGCCGCCGGAAAGATCCTGAACCGGCCCGCCTTGGGAGGAGCCTTCCATCGCATCGGCGCCGGCGCCGGCAAGGACCGGCTGGAGTTTCCCGCCGCAGCCGGCAGCCGCACCGTAAAGCGCGCGGATCTCTGCGACCACGCATGGCAAGAGGTGGCCGAGCAGATCGGGCAATTCGTCCGGGCCATGCGCGAAGGACGCTTTGACCTGCAGCCCACGCACGACTGCCCCAGTTACTGCCCCTACCGGCAGATCTGTCACTACGCGCCGTCGCGAGGAGGCCTCAAGGGCGACTCCAACAGCACGGAGGGCGCGGCATGAGCGGCAAGATCAAACTGACCCCCACCCAGCGAAGTGCGGCCATCGACAACGCCGGCCGCAGCATGGTGCTTCGCAGCGGCGCCGGATGCGGAAAGACGTTCGTGCTGGCCAGACGGTACGTCGAACTTCTTCGCCGCTACCGCGGGCCCGACAGTCCGGTCCGGCGCCTGGTGGCGCTGACGTTTACCCAAAAGGCGGCGATGGAGATGCTGCAGCGCGTGCGGGCAATGCTGGGCGAACTGGCTGCCGGCGCAGAAGGCGCCCGGAAAAAACGCCTGCAACAGTGGATCGACGAACTGCCCGAGGGGCGGATTTCCACCACCCACAGTTTCTGTGCCTCGCTGCTGCGGTCCCATGCGGTCGAGGCCGGAATCGACCCGAACTTCGCGGTATGCGCCGACGATTTGCTGGTCTCCCAAATGCAGCAGGAAGCCTGCGACCAGGCGCTGCTGGCAGCGGTTGAACCCGACCAAAGCCAGGTCGCACAACTACTCCAAGCCGTGCCCTATGACACGGTCGTAACGCTGCTGAGGGAAATGTTGGACCGACGCGAACTCTGGACGGCGGACGATTATCAGGGCGCCGACCGGATAATGAAGAACTGGCGGGGCATGTGGCACAACGAGCAGCAGATCGCCTGGCGCCGCCTGGAAAGCGACATGGCACTGGCCCAGGAGGTCCTCGACATCTGCCAGGAGCCCTGCAGCGACTCCAAAGACAAGTTGCTGGCCAAGCGCCGCAAACTGGCGGGCATGGTGAACGAAATCCTGGCGGACCCCGCCGCCCGCACCGAGAAAAACTTCCAAGATGTCCACGACTTTAAGGTCGGCGCAGTCGGGGCGGCAAAGGCATGGGGGTCCAGGGAGGCGGTCGGAGATGTGCGCCGTCGTCTCAACGCCTTGAAGACAGAGATCCTTCAATATGAAATTTATACCGAGGAACCGGGCGAGGCGGACAGCCTCGCAGCAGGCGCGCTGACCTCCCTGGCATCGCTGGCTATCGACGCGCAGCGGCGCTACGCAGCCGACAAACGCCGCCGCGGCCTGCTGGACTTCACCGACCTGATAACGGCCACGCACCAACTGGTACAATCCAACCCCGCCGTACGAAAACAACTGGGCCAACAGATCGGCCAACTCCTGATCGACGAGTGCCAGGACACCGACGCGTTCCAGTTGGAAACGCTGGAGAAACTGGTTTCGACAGGCGACGAGCAGGTATTCATCGTCGGGGACGCCAAGCAGAGCATTTATCGCTTCCGCGGGGCGGACGTGGAGGTGTTCGAGGACCTGTGCAGCCGCCTGGGCGAGGGACGCAGCGAGAACCTGGACCTGTCGTTTCGATCGCACGAGTCCGGGGCGGCCTTCGTGAACCACGTGTTTACGCCCATGATGGGCAAGACTTACCGACCGATCCGGGCCCACCGCAAAATCGCCCCGCCGCATCCGACGGTCGAAATCCTGCTGGCCGACGCGAGCGGCGGCATCGAAACCGCAGCCGACGCCAATGAAGCCCAGGCCGGCCTGACCGCCCAACGCATCTCCGAAATGGTCCGGAACTCCGAACCACTGGTGTGGGACGCGCAGGCCGGAAACTTCCGAGGCGTCGAGCCCCGCGACATCGTTATCCTTTTCTCGCGGATGACCAACTCCCTCAAATACGAGCGCGAACTCCAGAAGCGCGACGTGCCCTACTACGTGGTGGCCGGCATCGGCTTCTTCAGACAAC
>JASLZV010000208.1 GCA_030754715.1 Phycisphaerae bacterium | reverse complement strand
CTTGTTCCGCTTCTCGTCGCCCGGTTCATCAACACCGTAGAATGCAAGTTCCGGCCACTTCCTCTTGCGGCCCTCATCCAGAACGCCCTTCCAAACGTCCGGGCCGTAAGCCGTGGGCCCAAGCCAGACTACCGGAAGGCCCGGGGCCACCAGTTTTGTCTCCTTCAGCATCTCCATCGTCGGAATAAAGCCAAGATGCCTCTTGGTGTGACCGGTCAGCGTGAACTTTTTGTTGACAACCGGGTAGAGATACACCGTAGCCGTCGTCATGCCGTGCTCGCGCATGTCCTCGAAAACCCGCCTCTGGTACGCGTCGGTAATAAACTTCTTAGCCCCGTCAGGCCGGCCGGCGAAGTAGGCCGTGTTGTAGTACATGAAGAAGGCCATGCCCGTTTCCTGCGCCGTCAGCAACCGTATCGGCAGCACCTCAACCTCATACGCCAGCGTCTTGAGGATCTTCAAAGGCCCCGGATTCGTGCCTGCCTTCGCAGCCGTCCTTCCTATGAGAATCTTCGAACGATACACGCCCGGCTTCGCGTCATCCGGCACGTGGACGGTAACCCAGAAGCGCCGCGTCGTGTTGGCTGCAATGCCCACCGTATTTTTCTTAAGTAGAAAACACTCAAATTTCTTCTTCGTCCATTCCTCGAAGGGATCCACCAGGCGAATCTCCACCGCCGTCCGCCGAATCGTAGATCCCTGGCTGCTTTTCAGGTCGCCCGCCAACTCAACGCGAATGTTCTTCAGTTCGACGGCCGAGCGTATCGAAAACGTCGCTGGCTCATACTCTCCAGGCGAAGCAAACACGCGGACCGTATCGGTCACCTGTTTCTCCTGCGGCTTGGTTGCAGAACTCCCTCGCTGAAGGTAGTTGGTTACAAAAACCACCGGTTCTGTCGCAATACCCTCGGCACCCAGGCACAACGCTCCTTGCACCATGCACCAGGCGACTATCACCACCAGCGACCGGAGCCTCAGCAACTCCCACCCAAGGGGAACCAAAGGCAAGTTGTTCCATCCCATTGTCGCTTCCTTTCGAATATCGAATGCTCGGAGGACCTCTCAATCATACGACTGAACGTAATGCTTGTGGCGGATTCGCGGGATGAAGGAGTAGAGTTTGGCCTTCTTCAAGTGGAATCGCAGGCGGATCGGCCGGGCCTGGATCAGGTGGCAGTCTTTCTGGCCTTTCCACTTCAGCACGTGGCGGACGCTGTCGGTGGTAATCGGAATGCAGTCTGTCTTTGAAAAACCTTCAACAACCTTGCCTTTGGCGTCGAGGGCTTCTACACGAATCGACCCGCCCTTGGCGTCTGCGTTCACCTCCAGCGTGTCGCCGATGAAGACGAACTTCTTTGTCGTCATCGTGCCGGCGTCCGCGGCGTTGATGGACACGAAGCCGTCCAGGCGCAGCGTCGCCAGACCGATGCCCCTGGTCTTGGGGACCTTATCACCGTGATACTTCGCCCAATGCCGGCCGGTGTATCCCCGGTAATAGATCCTGATTTGGTCGTCGACAACCAGCAGCGGCTGGTGGCAGGCACCGACGCAGCCCCAATCCCAGTCCTTCTTGTGCCGGCCGTAGGGAATGAATACCGCCTCCTGGGTAGCCTTCTTCCAGTCGCGGTTATCGTTTATTTTCCGCCACGGAATGGCCCCGTCCTTGGCCACGCGCAGCCAGGTGCGGCCGTTGCGGCTGAAGGCCAGTTGCAGGTTCGTTTTGTCCATCCAGAGTTTGTCGGGCGGGATCGGACGGGTCGTCTCGCCGTGGTACGCCCAGAGGAAACCGATATATACCCCCCCGTACTGCATCACCTGCATGGCATAGTGCTTTGTGCCGAACGGATAGTCCATCTTGGTCTGCCTGAAGATCGTCACCTTTGGAGACCAGTGCACGAAATCTTCGCTCTCCATCACCGAGCATATCCGCGAATTGGGTGGGCCGTATCGAAGATGGGCGACGTATCGGCCGCGCCGGGCGTCCCAGAATGGACAACTCTGCGTGTCGCTGAATGGGACGACAGGGTTTGTCGGCTCATCGGTCCAGTGAATGCCGTCGGGCGAATAGGCAGCGTTGACCGACCATGTCTTGGACGTCCCGTCCTGGCAGGCGCTGAAGAGCATCTTGTAGCGCTTCTGCGGGTCGCGCGCCACAGGATCCTTGAAGACACCTCGCGCCTGGGCGCCCGGAATCTTCGAGGTAAAAACTATATTCGTCTTGTCCTTCTTGTTCACGATCGGCTTGGTCCAGCCGATGCCGTCTTTCGACGTCGCGTAACCCAGAATTTGTGTGCTGGGTTTGAGTTTGGGAACATACATCCCGTACCACATCTTAAAAATCCCCTCGGCCTTGTCGTATATCACCGTGCCGTAGCCGGGCCCCGTCTTCTCCCACGGCTTGTCCTTCACAATCAGCGGATTGCGGGGGTGCTTGACCGGCTGGTTGAGAACCTTCTTGGCGCCCCTGAGGGTTTCAATAATGTAGTCGTCGATAAACAATTGCTTGCCGTCGATGATAATTGCATCGCCGACGATCTCGTCGTTCAGGTCCTTGAACAGCCCCGGCGGGGCCTTCAAAGACTTCCCCGAAACCATCGAACTGGTAAGGCAAACCACCACCGCTGCGACCAAGGCGCCAAAAAAGCCGTTGTCCATGAGGCGTTCCTTTCAATCATACGACTGAATGTAGTGCTTGTTGCGAATTCGCGGCGTAAACGAGTAGAGTTTTGCCTTTTTCAGGTGAAACCGCAGGCGAATCGGCCGCGCCTGGATCAGGTGGCTGTCCTTTTGGCCCTTCCATTTCAGCACATGGCGAACGCTGTCGGTGGTAATCGGGGTGCAGTCTTTCTTTGAAAAACCGTCAATCACCTTACCGTCGGTCCCGAGCGCCTCGACCACAATCGACCCGCCCTTGGCGTTTGCGTTTACCTCCAGCGTGTCGCCGATGAAGACGAACTTCTTTGTCGTCATCGCCCCGGCCGCAGCGGCGTCGATCGACACAAACCCGTCCAGGCGCAGCGTCGCCAGGCCGACTCCGGTGGGAGGCGGATCCGGATCGCCGTGGTAACTCCCCCAATGCCGGGCGCCGATTCCCGAGTAATAGAACCGGATTTCATCTCCCACAACGAGGGGCAACTGGTAAGCATAGATGTTACCCCAATCCCAGTCCTTCTTGTGCCGGCCGTAGGGAATGAACGTCGCCTCCTTGGCCGCCTTTTTCCAGTCGCGTTTATCGTCCATCTTACGCCAGGGAATGGCCCCGTTCGCGCCCACGCGTTGCCAGGTCAAGCCATTGCGGCTGAACGTCAGTTGCACGTCCAGTTTGTCCATCCACAACTTGTCCGCGGGAATCTTCTGGATCGTCTCACCGTGGTAGGCCGACAGAAGCCCCACGTACAGGCCCTCATACGGCATCACGCGCATACCGTAGTGTTTTGTATAAAACGGACGATCCATCTTGACATTCTGGCTCTCGTTTGTAGGGACCGGCCACAAAACGGTTACCTTTGGCGACCAGTTGATGAAATCCTCACTCTCGATCCTGCTGACAATCCGACAGTTGGGCGGGCCGTAGCGAAGATACGTAACATATCGCCCAAGCCGAGTGTCCCAGAATGGACAACTTTGCGTATCACTGAATGGGGCGACGGGGTTTTTCGGCTCAGCCGTCCAGTGGATGCCGTCCGAGGAGTAGGCCGCGTTGGTCGCAAGAGACTTCGATGACCCGTCGGGCCTTGCGAGGTACAGCATTTTGTAGCGGCGTTTGGGGTCGCGTTCGACAGAATCCTTGAAAATACCCGGGGCACCGATATGACCCCATTCCTTTGGAGTTCGCAGCAGGTTGTTGCCGTCCTTCCTGTTTATGATCGGTTTGATCCAGGCAATCCCGTCCTTGGAGGTCAAATACATGCGATCGCGGACCCATATCTTGAAAATTTGCTCCTCCTCGTCGTGGATTACTGCTCCATTGCCGTAGTCAACCCCTTTCTCCCACGGTTTATCGGGCACTACCAGGGGGTTCTTGGGATGCTTGACCGGCTGGTTGAGAACCTTTTCGGCCCCCTTGAGTTCTTCGATGATGTAGTCATCGATGAACAGCTGCTTACCGTTGAGAATTAT